>CAYHUT010000046.1:0-7251 GCA_964359835.1 Candidatus Woesearchaeota archaeon | reverse complement strand
AATATTCAAAGTAACATTTCCCGCTGTAATCCCTGTTATTTGTGAACCTACATTAGAGAAGTGCGGTAAATACATCCACATATATGCACTTGTACGATTGTACAAGCAAGTGTTAAATGTAAGTTGCCCATTTAAAGCCTTACCGCAATCCTGTCCTGTAAACCAAGTATTGTTATAATCAGCATACTCACTATAATTCCCTCTTATATTTAAATAATCAGTTCCATTTGCAGATGTATTCCATATCAAGTTATTTTCTGAATCATAAAGTGTACTAAACTGCATTGTAACATTTTTGCTTAAATCTGGAAGATTATTTGAATAATTAAGACCTACTAATACTCCTGCATAGATTTTTGGACCTCTGCTTCCAAATCTTTTCACATCATTAAGACTTCCTTGGGAAATTGAACTACTGCTTGGATTTACATCAGTTATAAAATCAGGCGGTCCTGAAGATAACAAATCTACATCTATATAATGAAGTATCATTCCGCCAGGTATTGCCAATCTCATACTAACTTTACCCCTTAAAATTGCAGATAAAGGATTAAATGCACTATCTGCTGTAGTAGTTATAGTACAATTTGAAAGGGGATTAATAACATCACAGCTTGAATTAGATACAAGCATCTGCATTGTTGCCATAAGATTAGTACTTCCATCAAAGCTTTTTGATTGCAAGCCATATAGCGTTACTGCAATATCCCCATCCATAGTAGAAGCAGTAAATTTAACTTCTCTTGGAGGATACTGGCTTGCAAAAGTTTTTACACTCTTAACACCATAAGCGCTGGATAATGGGAAAGTTGCAATCCCGGTATTATTTGTAGTTAATGTTAATTTAGGTACAAACCCCCAATTGCTAATATTATAATCAAGTTGGACTTCCATCATAGCCTGACCAACATTATCAGCTGGTGAACCTGTTGCGTTTTGCAATCTAATAAATGTTTGAGGAGATTTTATATTAGTTCCTGAAACATAAGTATTTCCTGCAATAGGCAACATAGTAATATTTTGTGCTAATTGCGGAACACTTGCACCATTATAGTTTGTTGTTATATTCTGTAAACCAACATACCAAGTGCCACTTTTATTTACAAGAACAAGCAATAAACTATCAAGCCCATAATTAGTACCTGCAAAAGTATAATTATAATAACCATGTGTTAAATTTACCCCTATTTTTGTTGAATAGGGTCCTTTAAGATTAGAAAGATTCAATAAACAATTATCATTCATGCAAACATAATTACTGCCGCCGATTATACTCATCCACATATCAAAGCTAGTTAGGTTGGCATCCATAGTGCCATTAACTAACCCAGTACCATTTTGGTAGACAAGGAATCCATCAACAAAAACAGGAGATGTTGTTGCATTTAACTGAAGTGAAGCATAATAAACAACAGCAGATTCATTAGGCAAATCGCCATATCCATTAATTTTATAAGATGTTGTAAAATTAAGATAAGTTAAATTAACCCACTTCAAAGGAGGCCCATTATTTAACATGATATCAATTGAATAGTTTCTTGCTAGTGGCAAAGGAATAGTTACATTAAAAACATTTGAATTTGGGCTAAGATAAGAATCATATTCTGAACCTAAAGTAGTATCTCTTATTATATAACTAAAATTAGCATATTTTGCATTGCTTGAATTAAGTAATGAATCACTTAATACTGTTAATGTAATAGCACTTGCTCTAACCATATAAAAAGTCTGTCCTAATAAAGAAGGATTCATAGTGCCATCATACATCTGTGTTGGAAAAGGAGGTAAATTTGGACCAACGTAAGTTGTACCATTAATAAAACTTGCAGCACCCGCACCAGATGTTAGGTTATATCTAATTTTTAATTTTAAATTAGGAACTCCTGTATCTATTGCATTGCCAGAAACATTAAATGTAAAACCCCCAGAATTATTAGTTAGATTTGTCCAACTGCCATTCCATTGAGCATTAGCAGAAGTAAGCCAACTTGGAATTGTTAAAGTTACATTTGCCCCATCAACAAGAGTTCCATTTGGATAAGCAACAAGACCATTATATGTAAATGTTGCATTTACAGTAAAAGCAGTAAATAACGTCACTAGAAGTATTAATAGTATTCCTTTTTTTCCAAACATGAATTCACCTCTCATTTTTTATTAATATGATAATCTATAATCAATAATACACTTTTAATAACAAAACTTATATATAAATCTTTTCATAAATTTTTTTTTATAAAATTCTTAAAAAAATGTTTTTTTTTGCTTTTTCTCGAGATATTTTCTTAAATATCCTTAAAAAACTGCCAACATATATATTCTTTTCCAGTTATCTTTGATTTTTTTGCAACTTTTACCTTAGAACCATTAAGATTGAAATAAGCAAATGTCCCTTGCTGGCATTTAAAGAAATAATCGCCATCCTTCCAATTTTCAGAAGTACCCTTGATAAATTTGACAAAATCCTTTTGTGTTCTAACATGGGACTTTTCTAATTTTATCGTTGGCTTGAATTGATAAACAATAGAATAATTAGGTCTTACCTGCATAACAGTCATCTTATCATTGAGTACCATTAGAATATGGAAAGAAGGAAAATATATAAACCTTTTGAAAATCTAAAGGATTTTCAATGTTCCAAAAACATAATTTTATGTTTTTTAGAGCTTTTGGCTATTTTTTCTCCTAAAAAATCAAAAAATTATAAATTAAAAAGAAAAAATAAAGTAAAAAAAATAAGAAAAATTTATTCTGGACTGAAATCATCAATCTTGTTAGGGAATTCCTCGTAGGATTTAATCATTCCTTTAATTTTCATGAATTCTCTTGCAAGAATATAGAAAACTAATCCCAAACTTTTCTTTCCCTTGTTATTGCATGGAACAACCAAATCGACATTCATTATTTCATTGTTTGTGTCGCATAATGCAATTACTGGAACTCCAATTCTTGATGCATCATCAACTAGATTTTTATCAGGAAATGGATCAGTTACAAGTATTAATTTTACTTCACTGAATTTTTCAAGCTGAGTATTTGTTAAAATGCCTGGTAAATATCTTCCTGTGAAAACTCTTACACCACTTAAACTTCCAAATAATTCAACAGCTTTCCATCCATTTTCTCTTCTTGAAACAACAAGAACATCTTTTGGATTGTAATCTGCCAAAAATTTAGCTGCTAACAATAATCTGTCATTAATTTGCTGAACATTTAAAACAGACAAACCATCTTGTCTTATCTTGTAAATAAAATGTTGCATAGCTTTTGTTCTGAACTTTGTTCCAATATGCAAACCAACTTTCAAATATTCGTCTAAAGGAACAATATAATTTCCTTCTAATTGCACACCTTCCGATGGTGCTATTTCTTCTGCCATATTTATTTTCTCCTAAACCAAATAAACAGAACATACACGAAATGTATGCACCAAAGACAAATTATTGTCTTTAAGTGTATCCTGAAATTTTTTTTACCTCATCAGGCATCTGTATCCCCCGTAGGAAATACATTTGGTTATAATATTATGTAAAAATAGTTTATTTATAAAGGTTACTATCTCACAATAGTCTGATTTCTATCAGCACCAACAGATACAATCGCTGCTTCCGCACCAACAAACTTTTCATAATCTTCAATTGCATCTTTTAAACTAGAAGGCAATTCATCATAATTTTTAGCATCGCCTATTTCAGAATAGCCCTGATAAGATTTGTATCTTGGTCTAACATCTCTTAAAAAATCAGCATCTTTAGAGAAATCATAAGTAGAAAAACGCTTAGAATCCCTCACACTTCTATAATCATAACAAACATTAAAATGAGGCATACCTAAAAGTGAATCTACTTTTGTCAAAATTAGTTTCATTGGGCCATTTATTCCAACAGCATATTTTCCAAGAACGGCATCTGTCCAACCAACCCTTCTAGCGCGCCCAGTTGTTGCACCAAATTCATTTGCTGCTAATCTAATGCCTACGCCTTTTGTAAAAGGATTAGTTGAATTTAATAATTGTAAAATTCTAAAATCCCTTGAATTATATTTTATTTTTCCTTCAACAATCTCATAAGGAATATTACAAGCATTTAATTCAAATTCTCTTCTATGGGTATCATCTGCGCAATATTTTTCTGAATCTTCACCACCTAATTCAGTTGGGAAAGGTCCGCCACCAACTCTTGTCATAAATGGAAATTTAACAATGCCTAAAACCAAATCAATTGCACGAGCTGAAATACCAACACCAGAAGCAGTGCCATTTACTGAACAATCAGAACTAGTTTCATAAGGATAAGTTCCATGTTCAATACTTAACAACAAACCTTGTGCACCTTCTAATAATATTCTTTTACCCCGTCTTCTAAATTCATGCATTTCATTTACAGTATCTCTTACAAATGGTTTTAGTATGTTTGAATATTCATTTACATATTGTAAACATTTTTCTAAATCAGCACTATTAATATCAGATTTAGCTTTTTTTATTTTAGCAACAAAAGCATCTTTTGATTCGAATAAATCGCCAACAGTAATTCCTTTTCTATCAATTTTATCTCTGTAACATGGACCAATTCCACGACCAGTTGAACCTACTCCGCCATTTGTTTGAGATTTATTTTTTGCAATATCTTCATCAACATGGTAAGGCATTATTACATGAGCATCCTTACTTATCATTAAATTATTATAAGTTAATCTTTCATTATCCAATTCTTTTAATTCTCCGCATAAAACTTTTAAATCTATACCCAAACCATTTCCAAGAATATTTATTTTACCATCACTATCATAAGTTATTCCCGCTGGAATTAAATGAAAAATTCTTTCCTTATCATTTATAACAACAGTATGTCCTGCATTATTCCCCCCAGTACCGCGAGCAATAACATCTGCCCATTCAGAAAAATAATCAGAGAATTTACCCTTGCCAGTATCACCCCATTGATTGCAGACAACAGCTACAACATTAACACCATTTAATAATTTTTCAATACCCATTAATAACCATTCAATTTCTTTGAGATTTGATTTAAATAGATTTAGCAACTAGAAAATAAACATTAAGAAACAAGTAATAAAAAATAAAAGAAAAAAAGAAAAAAAGAATTTTAGAAATTCTTCTTCATTTTCTTTACAATATCCTCTGCTTCGCCTCTAAGTCCAAGCCCCAAGCCAATGCCTAAAGCAATAGCAAGTCCTAAACCTAAAGAACCTAGAATAATTAAAAAGCTATTTTGAAGTATTCCGACATCTACGCCAATCTGTTCTAAACCAATTAAAACAGCAAGGAATACAATAACAACTTTTAATACTCCAGCCAGAGTTAACATTCCTCTCATCCTAGTATGCTCTTTGATTTTCAAATCAACGTAATGCGCTAGAGCAACACCACAGAAGAATATTATTACTGCAATTAAAACGTTTGGTAACCACCTTACAAATGAGGCCAATAAATCTGATAAGACATTTAAATTTAAAATGTCAACAGCCACATTCAAAAAGACGATAAATACAAACCATTTTACTAGCTCGCCAATTAAGGCAGCTACATTTGTATGTCCCATTGCTTTGCTTACTTCTGCTTCTCTCAAAGGTTTGCTTATGACCTTGTCAAGTAACCATCTTGTTACATAACCTAGAAGGTAAGCTACGCAGTAACCTAAAATCAAGATCAATAACGCTAGGATAATGCTTGGCAAAATTGCTAAGAAATTATACCATAGTACGTATAAAGGATCAAGAATTAAGCTACCTGTACTACTTAAAGCTTCAATAACCATTTATTAATTCACCCCCTTTTGTGAAATTATTTAATATCTTTAGTAGAAAACTCATTTAAATATGTTTCGGTTTTTTGTACCAGGTTAGGATGACACAGCATTTACTTTTACAGCTTCTTTTTTTTCTCTAATCTCCTCAAAGATTTGATTAATTCTTGAAATTTTTGCCTCAGTTTTCTTGTCGCGATAACCTAATTTTAAAATTGGAAATCCAAAACCTACACATGCATCTGAACTTCCATCGAATAAAATATTTAATCCTTTTTCCTTTATTTTTTTAACAGCAGCAGTTACATCTGCCAAATCAGTTTCTTTCAATGCAACAAAATCACAATTTTCTTTGTCAAAATTATCAATTGAGCTTACAACTAAATAACAATCTCCTAAAATTTTTTGTTTTAATCTTTTATATTCACCATGTTGTTTCAAATCAATAGGATTAATTGCAAATAAAATATTCTCTCCAAAAACCAAGTCAACAACATACTTAAATTGTTCATCTAAAGTTCTTCCAGTAGAATCAGCTTTGAAATTAACGCCTATTCTAATATTAAATGTTACAGTTTATGCAACCTCTTTAATTCCGATTTGCATAATCTCAAAAACCTTTTTATCGGTGACATTATGATACAATCCTTTTTCATCAGGAATTATATTTTCATTATATAATGTAGATTTTACAAACTCACCTATTCTTTCATTTGCATAAACAGCCTGTTGAAAATCAGTACAATTCAAGGAAACAACATAAAATTCTCGTATTCCTGCACTTTTTCTTAAAACCAAACCCATGGGCCTTGGAATAACATTTGCTTCCTCATTAAAAAGTTGCCATAATGCAGGAGAAGAATTAACTAAACAATTTTCAATAACTTTATAATTATCTCCCAAAAGTTTTTTTAAATTTACAAAATCCTCTGCAGAAAAAACATTGTAATCCTTTAATTTAGTATTTAATTCAACAAGAACAGGTGCATCTAATTTTCCATCAACTGAACCCTGCCCTTCATCTGTAACAACAGTTACTTTTGGCTTGGAAAAAAACCAGAATCCTGGATTTGATTCAATATGTTGGATAATCATGCATATTTAATAAAAATTTAATTTATAAAGATTGTTATAGAGTAAAAAGAATATTGAAGAAATATATACCGTCTTATATTAAAAAAGTTATAGGCCTTAACTTAATTATAAACAATCAAAGAAAAAACATAAATCTGAGCCTTATCCTGATGTTAAGATGGTTTATGGTGGAAAGTAATTTTTGGGAATTAATAGAAAAAATCCCTACTTGCTCGAAGACTTGTCTTCGGCATGCAGAAAAAACCTTATTTTTTCTAGCATTTGCTAAACTGCCTTAAAAAGCCCAATTTCAAAGCTTAGGACAATTGGGTATTTTCCTACGGCAAAAAGTACAATTTATTCTAGCATAATAAAAGCCAGTTATCCGCCTCTTAAATTCTTAATTTAT
>CAYHUT010000045.1:0-7409 GCA_964359835.1 Candidatus Woesearchaeota archaeon | reverse complement strand
TCTATTGAAGCAATAGAAAAAGCTAGGGAAAGGATAAAAAAAGGCAAGTTTTTAACTGAAGCACAAGCAAGGAAAAGGCTTGGTTTGGATGTATGAAATAACCTTTGATGAACAAGCAATTGATTTCTTGGAAAAACTCCCAAACAATATAAAACAAAGAATTTTTAATAAAATTATTTCAACAAAAGAAAATCCATTTCATTTCTTTATTAGACTAACAGAACGCGAGGATTACAAACTAAGAGTTGGTGATTATCGTGTAATTGCCGATATTGACAATAAAACAAATATAATAAACATCACCCTAATAGGTCATAGAAAAAACGTTTATGAAAAATAAAAAGAATAAAAAATTAAAAAAAGAAAGAAAAAACCTGTTTAGTAAACAGGTGAAGAAACTGTAACTGAAGTACAAGGTTTTGCTTCTTTAGTTTCTTTCATAAAGACTACAGGTGTAACTTCTATTTTATTTACAACTTCACCAGTAGTGATTTCACAATCAGTGGTGCCATCATTAAAGTTACTAGGTACGGCTACAACCGAATTTACATTATCTGCAGTGCTCATAAATACTAATCCGCCAGCAGAAATTGCAGGTACATCTGATGCATTCAACAAAGTACATGAACCAGCACCTTTGTCTGTGTAATACTTAACAATTAAGTAATGTATTGGGGTTGATGTTGGGTTATCTACTGCAAAACTTAAAATAGGAGCTGTAAATTTTGCTTCTTTTACAGCCAAACTTACTCCGAAATCACTGCACATTCTCATTAATGCAGCATCGCTTTTCGCTTTCTCACCAGATTGAACAAATAATGGCATTATGAATTGCATGACAACACCTGCCAATACAATTGTAAAACCAATGACTAAAACTGTTGCAATCAAAGGCGAAATTCCTTTTTTATTATATAATTTCATTTTTATTATTCCTCCCATTTATTATTATGCTGTACATTCGAATGTTATTATTTTATCTGCGCATGGATAAGCAAATCCTTTTGCAGGAACAAGTGGAATTGCATCTCCGCCTTCAGTAGTTAATCCAGTAAGTTCATACTCTCTTTCATCACCAGCTTCAATTGATTCTTGAAGTTGTTTAGTTGTATAATCATTTTCATTTTTTAACCTAAAAGTAAATCCAGCAACGCCTTCTTTACCGCCATTTTTGAATTTTACAATTTTAGTAGTTGCACTGCATTCAACAAAAGAAACATCAACACCAATGCATTTAGACTTTCCTTCGCCTTCAGCACCTTGTTTATCCATCTGTTCTTTCACAGTATCTGAAAGAAAAAAATATGCAACGCCTGCTAAAGCAATTGTGAATCCGACAATTAAAACAGTCGCAATTAATGGAGAAATTCCCTTTTTATTCATTTTTCCTCTTTTTATCATGTAATCACCTTCTTTTTTTCTGTTGTTTACATCTTTTAAATGTTTCTATTTTAACAACCAAATCAAATTTGCAAGATTTTCAGAATCAGGCATAAAAAAATAGCAAAAACAATAGAATTTTCCGAAAATTCTAGTAAAGACTTATTAATATTAAATCCTATTTTTATTAAATGCAAAAGTTTGATTATTATGTCTTTGTAGATTACTCTGAAAATTTAATAGGATATGCTGTTTTAAATGGAAATAATCTGGAAAATTTACTTTCAAAAACAACTAAATTAAAGCATTACCGGGATGTGAAGCACAGAAAAGAGTATTTGAAAGCTATTAAGAAGGTAATTGAAAATAATGATGTTAAGTCTATATTTTTAAAAATAAAAATAAGAGAAAAAAGGTTGAATGAAGATATATTCTTGGATATTGTAGAATTTTTAAAAATTAATGAAAAATGCAAAATATTTATTTCAGTAGATAATAAGCAACATCCTGCGTTTGTAAGACTTGTTAATATCTTAAATAGAGAAAATGTTAAGGTTGTAAAAGAGAGTGAATTGAAAAAAAACAGCCCCGAATATAGAGCAAGCTTAATTATTGATAATCTGTTAAATATTGAAAGAATAAAAAATATCGGGTAAGAAGGTCCTTCAGTCCTACTAATCGCGTCAAGCACGAGGTTCGTCAGGTCCTATTTCCCTAATGAGATTATAAGTATAGATGTTAATAAATGTTTCTATTTATTAATTTAAGGATATTAAAGGGTAATGCAACTATTCCCCCCTAATCCATAACTATTGCATAACTCTTTATAATCAATAACTAAAACACTCTTGGCGCATTTAACAGCCTGATCTTTATCAAAATCTTTTATAATTGGATAAACTTTTATTTTGAATGTTTGTTCAGGATCATCAAATTTAGTGTTTACTACATAAATTCCATTACCGCTTGTACGAGGGAAATCATAACTTCCACCTGGTGCAATATAATTCATAGGAGTTGTACCATCTTTAGCTTTGGGTCTCAATTCCTCTTTAACAGATTTACCACCTGCAGATATATTTAATTCAGGATCAAAAATATAACTCATATCATCTTTAACACCATCTACATTAAGAATTAAACCTCTTGCAGAGTAGCCGCCTTTATTTACAACTGAAACACCTTCAAGATAATTACTACTTCCGCTCCCACTAATTTTTAATTTACTTTTATCCGGAACATCAATGCCTAAAGTCATTTGATCGCAAAGCGTAGAATCTTCAAGTAATTTATCAGGATTAAAAGTTTCTTTGGTTTGCTTAATAACAAATGTTGAAACAAGTCCCGCCATGACAATTGTAAAACCAACAAGAAGTACTGTTGCTATTAATGGTGAAACTCCTCTCTTTTTTTCCATATTATAATCCTGCTTGATTGTTCCTTTTAAATGTTGCTGTTGGATATATCTTTTATATTTGCGATTTTTCTTCCGCGTATTTTTATATTTCTTGATATAATCTCAATATCTTTTTTCATTTTTTCTTCTTCTTGTTTTATAAAATAATTTAAGGAATCTTTTCCCATCTTAATATCTTTTATTATGAATTCTCTTTTCAATCCCTTGATGTTTATTATTCTCATGTTAATAATCAACTAAAATGCATTATTTTTATTTTATTTGTTAATCGCTAACAAATGCTTTTTTGTATTTATAATCAATTTTCCACGTTTTCATAAGCTCTTTAAATATTTCTTCTTTCTCCACAGGCGTCATAAAGCTTCCATGCCCTAAGGAAATTCCACTTTCAGAGTATAAAAGTCCGTCTTTCTTTCTCCCATACAAACTCTGTGCAAATCTTACCTTATCCACTCTGGAAAGATTTTCAAGATTAAATGAAAAAATTGAATAGGGCTTAATTTTAATAAATTCCGATAAAAATTTATTTCTTTTAATGCTAAACCCCTCATGCATAATCGTTAATGCTATGTTTTCAGCTAGAATATCATCTGCAAATACAGGTTCAATATGAATTTTTGGGATATCTCCCTTCTCTTTTATTTCAAATAATTTTTCTTCTGCATTTTTTAAGTCTTTTTCTCTGAACATTACAATTATGTCTAAATCCCTAGGCATAATCTTATTTTTCAAGCTGGACCCTATAATAAATATATCAATAATATTTTCCTTTATTTCATTTTTTAAAATATTTCTCAATTTCTGAATCTGCAGGGATTTCGATTTTAGCATAATTAAAAGCCTCCTTTATTTTTTCTCTCAGCATTATTGTCTCTTCCTTCCCAATATCTTTGGTGTATGCCCTTCTATAAGTAAGAAAAAGTGAAGAAGTTATTTTATAAAGAAATGGTTCATTCTCCTTTAACATTAAAAATCTTTCAGTGTGATCCTTGGCGCTTAATTTCTTTTTAGATAAAACAAAATCATTTATAGTACTCAATGATTTAAAATAATTGGAGCAGGCAACATCAAGTTTTTCAATCTTTTCAGAAATCCTTCCAATGATAAAGTAATCTCTTGCTTTTCTAATCAAACTTTCCATATGTTAACAATTAACCAAAACTATTTAAATGTTTCTTTTTTGTTAATCTTTAATCTACCCCTAGCCAATTAAATTAAAATTATATTAACTACCTAAGGGTGGAAACTTTTAAATATTTTACTAACATATAAATAGCGCTAAAATGAGCTCAAAATTAGATTATCCATGCACTGATCATACAAAATACCTAGAAATCAAAGAACAATTAGAATCAAATGGCTACAATTTTGTAGCCAACTATCTTGATGACCATTTAATATATCAAAACATAATTCTCGGATTAGAAAACCAGGGAGATATGAATTCTATTCGAAAAGAAAAACAATTTCAAAATCATGTAGAAGAAATGGAGTGGTATTGGGAAGAAGGAGGTTATATCATAAAAAAAGTTCAAGGTTTTAGCAAAGATCATAAACCCATACAGGGATTAGTATCTTTCTTCATAAAAAATGCATTGGATGATATTATAATAGAAAGTGAAACAGATGAGCCAAAACCAGCAAGCTGAATTAGAAATAGATTTCTTTAAAAATGAAGATAAATTTTAAAAAAATAATTAATCGCTTCTGAAATTCATTTCCATTGATTCTCTTAAGATTTGCTCCGCATCCGGTTCAACTCTTACTGAGCCAGGTGTTCCGCAGTTTCCGCATCTATCAGGAACCTTAGCACTTTCTGTTCTAGGTTTCCACTTAAACCTGCAATGGTTGCAAACTAATGTTACTTGTTTCATTTTAAACCTCCATTATACTTTAACAGCTCCGCTGATGTGGCCATTCATAATAGCTTCAGACGGTTCTGATACTTCATAAACTTCTCCAGTATTTTTTAAACTAACAACTCTGACATCAGAAGTTATGGTTATATCTGAATCAATTGTGGTGTGTTTTATTGTGCATGGAATCTTAAATTCTTGAACTTCATCATATCTCATCTCAGCATTTCCTGTAAAATCCTGCGAACATCCTAATGAAGAAAGCGCCATTCTTTTGACATTTATAAGATCCTTGCTTGTTGATTGTAATTTAATGCTTATTGTATTTAGACCAATATTATATGTAACGCATTTTAATCTTCCGCCACCATCACACCTCTCAGAAACATAAGGTCCTTGAAGTAAATCTGTTCCAGGGGTTTTAGCAGCTTCATTTTTATCGCATATTTCATTACTATTCTCATCTAAACAACAGTCCCCATTAACAACAATATATGGTTTCTCGCAAACAAGATTTGAATTTGTGTTAGAAGGGGGGGTATTATTTGAAGAACAGCCCACAATTAATGCTATAATAACCAATAAGCCTAATAATATGTACATTTTTTTCATACAATTATACCTTAATTTGACTATTTAAAACTTTTGAAGGTACATTATATATGATGACTTATAATAAAAACTAATCAATTCAACAAAAAACCTCCTAAAACCATAACTTTAAATATCAACTTCCATCTTAGAACATTTGAGGTGACATGAGCTTTTTAACAGGCGTAAAAGATATTAAACGAATTTCTCAGCTAGTTTCAGTTCTTGCCTCAAATAGTATGGGCTATTATATAGAAGAATTTGGCTTAAAATGGCATCTCCCCCTTTTCAAGAAATTTACATTAAATAAATCCGAACCCGATTCAATACCGTCTAGATTAAGGGCTTCAATGGAACAGCTCGGCGGAATCTACATCAAACTAGGACAATTTTTAAGCTTAAGGCCGGATTTAGCACCAGAAGAATACCGCCTAGAATTTGCAAAACTGCAAGATAGTATAAAACCTTTGGAATTCGAACAAATAAAATCAATTCTAAAAAAAGAGCTTCAAAAAAATCCAGATGAACTTTTTGATGATATCTCAGAAGTTCCAATTGGTTCGGCATCAATTGCTCAAGTTCATATTGCTCATCTAAAAACAGGAGAAACAGTTATCTTAAAAATAAAACGTCCTGGCGTAGAAGAACTTTTCAAGGAAGATATTGAGATTTTATATTATCTTGCAAAAAAAATTGAATCATCAAAAAAATATCCGAATTTTTCTCCAACAACATTTGTTGAAGAATTCGAGCGTTACACCAATCAAGAGCTAAATTTCCTTATTGAGGCTGGCTACATTGAAAAATTTTACAACTTCTTTGAAAAAAATGATGGAATAATAATCCCAAAAATTTATCGAGAATTCACAACAAAGAATTTGATTGTAATGCAGCACATACAAGGGAAAAAACTCAGAGAATTAACACAGAAGGAATTGAAGAATAAAAGAAAAAACATCGCTGAAACTTTAGTAAACTCCTGCTTGAAACAGATTTTTGAAATAGGGACTTTCCACGCCGATTTGCATCCAGGAAATTTAATACTCACAAAAAATAATAAAATTGCATTAATTGATTTTGGGATAATCGGAACATTGACTGAAGATATAAAATCAAAAGGAACAAATCTTTACATTTCATTAATTTTAGGCGAACCTGAAGAAGTTACAAATGCTTTAATGTCGCTTGGCAAAAAAACAAGAAACTTTAATCAATCCGCTTTCCAGGCAGAAGTAACACAAATCATAACAGCCTGGCACAACACATCATTAAAACAGCATAGAATAACAACAATGATGCATCATTTATTGAATACTTCAATAAAACATGGCTTGCAGATTCCAACAGACGCAATCTTGCTTGCAAAAGCTCTTGTCACAGTTGAAGGAACTTGTTTGCAGCTTGATCCTAATTTCAACTTTGTAAAATTCTCTCAGCCTTATATAGAAAAGCTTGCAAAGCAGAAATTAAAATCTCAATCAACATTAAAAAAATTCCTTTCACAGTCAAAAAAATTCAAGGATATAGCTTACAATCTTCCAATTCAGTCTTACGAGTTAATAAAAAAATTAAATACTGGCGATATAACAATTGATATTGATGACATTGAAATAAAAAATCTCGCAAATAACATCTCAAATTCAACAACAATGCTTTCAACAATGCTGATTATCTCTGCATTTATAGTTGCTATGGCATTAATCTTATCAGGAAAACTCCAGCTTTCACAAATATCGCTAATCATAATTTTTATAAGTATCCTAGTTATGACAATTATAGCATTTATAATAATAAAGAGGAGGTAATTCAATATGATAAAAAGAAAAATTAAAGTGGCAGCTTCTATAGGATTAAAAATAGCTTCATTTGCCAAGAAAGAAATTCAAAAAGAAGCAATGAAAGCAATGAAATCAAAGCAAGCTCGTGTTTTAGCTCTAAAAGCAGCTTCAAAAATGAAGCAAGAAGCAATGAAATTCGAGAAAGTTATCAAGGCTGAAATTGCAAAAGGAATCAAATCAAGAAAAAAGAAATAATTTTTTTACCTATTTATTTTTATTTCTTTATGTCAAGGCACTTGACTAAAACTACACATTTGTAATGTGTAGTCATGCCTTGAGCACTTTGAAAATCAAGTGATTTTCTCAGTCCCAAACACGAGCGCCGAA
>CAYHUT010000044.1:0-7530 GCA_964359835.1 Candidatus Woesearchaeota archaeon | reverse complement strand
AACGCGTTCCGACCTGTTGGCCGGTTAGCGCTTTTGTTAGATTACCTTGTTTAAGGCCATTAAATATAATCACCTCTTTTTTTCTAAGAGACAGCAATGCCCGAAGTTTCCCAGCCATGCTCCCGGTGGTATCATAGCCGTTTTTCTGTTCGTTCATTTTTTTGAGTATATTTTTTCCAGTGAGCTTCATCTTCAGGATTATCCCAATCTTTTGCAAGAGCCTTTTCAGCAAGCATCATCCAGCCTTTTACTTCTTTTCTTTCCATCTCTTCAAGTTTTTTAGATACAGCTTCTTCTTTTTTTAGTATAATTGTTCCAGCCCTTTCTATCATTACAAGTCTTGAGCCTTCTTTTATTCCTAAACCGGCTCTTACTCTTTCAGGAATTACTATCTGTCCTTTAGATGACACATTTATCACTTCTATCATAGCTTTGCTCCTAGTAAGCCTAAACTTACTAATCTTACTTAAGCAAAGCTTCTATATAAAGATTAAGATTTGAGATTTATAAGCCTTTAGTGAAATTTTTGGAAAAATAGTGATTTTAACTAATTGAATAAAATTACCCTGCTTATTAAAACACTAAACTTTAAATAGTATAATTTTATTGAAAATAGTGAAAAAGATGGTTTTAAACAAGCTAAACTGGATGATTGGTGGAGAAGCCGGTTATGGTATAATGAATACAGGTTTAGCATTTGCTAAATTTTCTATTAGAAATGGCTTGTATGCTTTTTTATCACATGAATATCCTTCCTTGATTAGAGGGGGCCATAATACTTCGGCTGTAAGGGTTTCTGATGAGGAAATTGGTTCGCATAGTGATAAGCTTTCGATTTTAATTGCATTAAACCAAGAAACAATTGAAAAACATTATGACAGAATAGAAAAAAATGGGATTTTAATTTATGACAAAGCTGAAATAAAAGAATTAAAAGTTCCTTTAAAAGATATTCAATTAGTTGATGTTCCTTTTGTAAAAATTTCACAAGATATATGCAATAAAAGATTATTGAGCAATTCAGTTGCATTGGGTGCAACAATTGCTGTTTTAAATTGCGATTTGAAAATAATGAATGATATTTTAAAAGAGATGTATGATGATAAAGGAAAAGAAATAATTGACTGGAATTTGAAAGCTGCCAAGGCAGGTTATGATTCTGTGAAGAAAAATTTCAAAGGAACTTCCAATAGTGAAATTGAAGCAATTAAATCTTCAAAGAAATATATTGTAACAGGGAATGATGCAATTGGCTTGGGAGCTATTGCTGCTGGATGCAAATTTCACTCACAATATCCAATGACTCCAACTACGCAGTTATTATCTTTTATGGCAGTGCATGCACATGATTCAAATATTGTTGTTGTACAACCTGAAGATGAGATTTCATCAATTCACATGGCAATTGGCGCTTCATTTGCAGGTGTTCGTGCAATGTGTGCAACTGCCGGTGGAGGATTTTGTTTGATGACAGAAGGTTTTGGTTTAGCAGGAATTACGGAATTACCAATTGTAGTTGTTGTTGGTCAAAGAGGTGCGCCTGCAACAGGATTACCAACAAAAACAGAACAGTCTGATTTAAAATTTGTAGTTAGTTCAGGACATGGAGAGATTGCAAGAATTGTTATTGCCCCTACTGATGTTGATGATGCATTTTATTCAACAATTGAAGCATTTGAGCTAGCTGATAAATTTCAGGTTCCAGCGATTTTGCTTGTTGACAAGTATATGTGTGTAAATGGAAAAACAACAGATAAAATTTCTACTAAGAATGTAAAACTTGATCAGGGTTTAATTTCAGATAGGGATTTGGATGTTAATTTCAAGAGATATGATTTTAATACGCCTGATGGTGTTTCCTTGCGTTCAATTCCTGGACAGAAGAATGGGATGTATAATGCTTCAAGTGATGAGCATGATGAAAATGGACAGTTAATTGAGAATCCTGAACCCAGGATTAAAATGATGCAAAAAAGATTAAAGAAAATTGAATTCATTAAAAAAGCATTGCCTAAGCCAGAATTATATGGTGATAGAAATGCAGATATAACCTTAATTGGTTGGGGTTCAACAAAATATGCTATTCGCGAAGCTTTGCATGAAATAAGTGATTCTGCAAATCTTTCAATAAATCATTTACACATCAAATACATGGCACCTTTCCAGTCTGAAGATATAAAATCAATTTTACAAGGATGCAAACGTCTTATAATTATTGAAGGAAATTATACTGGCCAGCTAGCTTCTTTGATTAGGGAAGAAACTGGAATTGAAATCAAGAATAAAATTTTAAAATATGATGGCAAACAATTTACAGCTGATGATGTCTATAAAAAAGTTATGGGGGTGCTTGGAAATGGAATTTCCGGCACCATCCAAAACCCAAGTTTTGGAGGTGTTAAGTGGTAAGCTTAACTGATTATAATCCTAGAACAACACCTACATGGTGTCCTGGCTGCGGAAACTTTGGTATACTTATAGCAATAAAAAAAGCTTTACTTGAAATGAAGTTACCACCTGAGAAAATTTCAATTTCTGGGGGAATTGGCTGCTGTTCAAAAGTTCCTTATTGGATTAATAATTATGGCTTTAATAGTTTGCATGGACGTCCGGTGCCAGTTGCACAGGCAATTAAATTAACTAATCCTGATATAGAAGTTATTGCAATTTCTGGAGATGGTGATGGTGTTGCAGAGGGTACTAATCATTTTATTCATGCTTGCCGTAGAAATATTGACATGACTTACATTATTCATAATAATCAAATCTATGGTTTAACAACAGGACAAGCTTCACCAACATCAGATTTGGATTTTGTAACTATTTCAAGCCCATTTGGAACAACAGATATGCCTGTAAATATAACTGCACTTGCGATTATTTCCGGCGCTACTTTTGTTGCTCGTGGATTTGCTGGGGATATAGCACATTTATCAGAATTACTTGTTAAAGCAATGAAACATAATGGCTTTGCTGTTGTTGAGGTTTTACAACCTTGTGTAACTTTCAACAAAAAAAATACATTTGAATGGGATAAAGAACATACTTACAAACTTGATAAGAAATATAAAACGAATAGTAAAGAGAAAGCGCTTAAAGTTGTTTTAGATAATAAGAAATTTGCTCTTGGAATTTTATATGAAGAGAAAAGAAAAACATTTGAAGAGCAGCTACCGCAGATAAAGAAAACATCCCTTATTAAACAGCCATTTAAACCCGGCGATGTTTCTAAGATTTTAGATAAAGAATTTGCTTAGAATAATCTATGATTGTTTGGTTGGATAAACATCTGATTATTTGATAATTTTATAGTTAGTTTTTATATTGCCAGACTTTTTTTGCAATCCTGTGTAGAAGATCTTGTAATTCTGGATTATATTTTTTGAAGTCTGCTTTAAATATTTCCTTACCTTCTTTGCTTAACCTATAATGTTGATTGTCTAATTCTCCATAGAGATAAGAATTATAGAAAAAGAAAACATCGCTTATTTGTTTCCAAGACATTTTAGTTCTTGGATATTCTTTTGAAACACAATCTAATCCTCTTTTAACTTCCTCAACTGTGAAATTTCTATTGCCTGTCTTTAATAATATTACATTTAACAAAATTTCTCGTTGTGTAATATTTTCAAGGGATATCTTGGTCATAAATAATAAGAGACAAAACAATTTTATAAGCATTGTTATAGTCTAGAATATAATCAGAACATTCAGTAGTTTATTCTAATTTATCTCTAAAAATAGAAAGCTTTTCCAAAAAAGCTAGTAAACCTTCTTAAACTTAAATTGGCAATATTATTTAATGCCCAAATATAATCACTTAATAGATAATATCAACACAATACTTGAAAATGGAAGAAAACAAGCAGTTAACTCAGTAAATCATATTCTTGTACAAACTTATTGGGAGATAGGAAGACAGATAGTTGAATATGAACAAAAAGGAAAAGAAAAGGCAGAATATGGCTCTTATTTACTGAAAAGGCTTTCTGAAGATTTAACCACAAAGTACGGGAAGGGGTTTTCAATAGATACCTTGGAAAAGATAAGAAGATTTTATCTATTATTCCAAAATTCCGCCCCACTGCGGCGGAAATTGTCATGGCGCCATTATTGTCTTATAATGAGAATAGAAAATTCATTGGCAAGAAACTTTTATTTAATTGAAACGGAAAAAGGAAGTTGGAGTACAAGAGAAATGGATAGACAAATAAATTCAATGCTTTTTGAAAGATTAGCTTTAAGTAAAGATAAACAAGGGGTTATTAGATTAGCAAAAAAAGGTCAAATAATAGAGAAACCAATAGACATAATAAAAGACCCGTATATTTTGGAGTTTCTAAATCTTGAAGAATCAGATAAATATTCAGAAACTGAACTGGAACAAAAAATAATAGACAATTTAAAAAGATTTATTTTGGAAATTGGAAAAGGTTTTATGTTTGTAGATAGGCAACAAAGAATAACATTAGACAATGAACATTTTTATATAGACTTGGTGTTTTACAATCGAATTTTAAGATGTTTTGTAATATTTGAATTAAAAATAGGAAAACTTACTCATAAAGATTTAGGTCAGTTACAAATGTATGTAAATTATTATAACCGAGAAATAAAACAAGATGGTGAAAATCAAACAATTGGGGTTTTATTATGCACAGACAAAAAAGAAACAATAGTAAAATACACCCTGCCTGAAGATAATAAGCATATTTTTGCCTCTAAATATAAATTATATCTTCCCTCTAAAAAGGTTTTAAAAGAACAACTGAAAAGGCTTTTATAACAATATAGAAAAGCTTAAATTTTGATGATTTTACTATCCAATATGAAAATAGGAATTGATTTTGATGATGTAACTATAGAGTTCTTTGATGCTCTTTTGGAATGGCATAATAAAAAGTATAATCGCAGCAATAAAAAAGAAGAATTTACAGAATTTAATTGGGGTCCTCCTTGGCAGTTATCTAAAGAACAGGTAATTGGAAGAGTTAATCAATTTCATGATAGTCACAAAGTTGAAGAATTTTTACCTCTAGAAGATGCTATTCCTTCATTAAAAGAATTGCTAAAGAAACACGAAGTAATTGTTGTGACTGGAAGACCTCTCAAATATAATTCTAAGGTTGTAGATTGGTTTAAACACCATTTGAAAAGAAAATTAGAGATTATTCATGCAGGAGAATTTATCAAAGGACAGGCAGCTACCAAAGCCGAGATATGCAAAGAAAATGGAATTTCTATATTGCTGGAAGATGGGCCTGAAACTGCTTTGAATTGTGCTAATTCCGGGGTAAAAGTAATTCTATTTGATAATCCTTGGAATAAAAATACTAAACATAAAAATATAACACATGTTAATGGCTGGAAAGAGGCTATGAAAGAGATAAAAAGTTTTGAAGAGGGTAAATGGAAATACTAAAAGGAATAGAGATTATTGATTTATGCTTGTATGTTAAGAAAGAGAAAATCTTAGTTATATCTGATTTGCATATTGGATATGAGGAAGCGCTGAATAAGCAGGGAATTTTTGTACCTCGATTTCAATTCAAGGATACAATTAATAAATTAAAAAAAGTTTTAGATTCAGTTGAAATAAATAAAATAATTATTCTAGGTGATTTGAAACATGAATTTGGTACGATTTCTGAGACTGAATGGAAACAGACACTTGCTGTTTTAAATTTATTTGAAACAAAAACAAAAAATATCTCTTTGATTAGAGGAAATCATGATAATATTTTAGGGCCAATTGCGACTAAAAAGAATTTGCAGATAGTTCCTTATGAAAAAGTAAATGATATTCTTTTCATGCACGGAAATAAGATATTTGATGATGAAAATTTTAAGAGTGCTAAAGTGTTAATTATGGGGCATGAGCATCCGGCAATAACCATTAGAGACAAAGCAAAGAAAGAATCTTTCAAGTGCTTTTTGTTGGGTTCTTATCAAAGAAAGAAATTAATTGTGATGCCTTCATTTAACACTGTTACAACTGGAACGGATATTTTAAAAGAAAGATTATTAAGCCCTTATTTGAAGGATGTTAACAAATTCCGAGTTTTAATTGTTGAGGACGCCCAGATCCTGGATTTTGGATTGGTAAAGGATTTGAAGTAGGTTCTACTATATAATTTCCCTTCATTTCCAAATTTCCTGTATGTATTTTAGTTTTATCCCAACAATACATTCTTGCTGAATCTCTGTTTTCTGGTCTAAAACCGCCAGAAGGGATATGTGTATAATCTAATTTTACAGGCTGGAATGAATAATTTACTAAACCTTCCTCTAATCTCTCAGATTGTGGTTGGTAATATTGTAATAAAGATATCAGTTCAGCAGTATTCTTTCTGTTAAATCTTCTTTTATCCGATATAAAAAGTTCTTCTGGTCTTAACATCATAACCTGGTTCATTTTGTCTTGGTAATGTTTTAAACTTAAATCTTTATTGGCCTTGTAACTATAATCCATTGCAGCCGCACTTCTAAAGAAATTTTTTCCATCTTTGTAAATAACAAAAGCAATATTTTCTTTTTCCCTCATTGCAGCAGTAGCAAATTTTTCCAAGGTATTATTTTTAAATAATTGATCAACAAGAATTATAATGCTGTTTGGATTAACATCGATGTAATTAACAGGCAATCCTGGAATAACTGTATCATTTTGTATACCTTTTACATCTGGATGCGATGGTAATAACTTTTCAATAAGATAATCTAACATTCTTTCTTTTTGTGCTTTTTTTATTGTCATTTTATTCTCCGCAGTAAATCTTTCCTAAATCTTTGATATCAGTCTCACTTTCTTTTAACATTGCATTGTAAGTTGAACTTCCGGAAAATATATAATCGCATTTCTTTCCTTCAAGAGTATCAGCTTTCATTTCATCCATTGAATTCTCTGGACTTTTTGTTTTAGCAAGGTCTTCTAATGTTTTGTTAAAATCTCCTTTATTCTTAGAGATATATTTTAAATTAAGATATCTCCCTGTTTCAAATCTACATTTTTCAGCTCCAGAATCGCAATATTCATTATCTTTTCCATAATCTCTATTGGCTAATGATAATTTTTCTGGTTTGTAAGGCATATCTGAATCATTTAAGGAATCTGCTGAAAAATAATTTTCAAATAAGATTGGTACGGTTTCAGGAGCTAATCCCTCTCCAAGGTCATAATCTTCATCATGCACCTTATGTCCTACTTCATGGTATATATTGGGTAAGATCCCTTCAGGATTCTTTAATTCATCCTTTCCAATATTAATCCATATTAATTTTGTTCCATCTGCCTGACCTACATATAATCCACTCAAAGATTCTTTTCCTTTCTTGTTACTAAAATGATCTTCAACAATATTATTATCATAACTAAAATTAGTATCAGAAATATCAATGCCTTTCTTTTTCATTTCATAACCAGCTAGTTTTGTTAATCCTTGTAAATAACCCTGCTTGTCACATTCAACGCTTTTAATATCCTTGCAAGATTCTCTTGCGTTCAGTTGCGTCGCCAAAGCGGGTTTTTGTGGG
>CAYHUT010000043.1:0-7572 GCA_964359835.1 Candidatus Woesearchaeota archaeon | reverse complement strand
TTTAAAGTAAAATCAATACCTGCGTACGATGATTACAAAGAATTGATGAGATTGAGAAATCATAAGAAAAATATTTAATCTTTACTACCCTGGAAAGCTAAAATATCTTCGGTTGTTAACTTCTTTTTCTTTTTTATTTTGTCTTCGACTTGCTCGGTTTTTTGCTTTAAAATCTTGGATTGTTTTTCAGCATATTGTTGCTTAACATTCTCGTGCTCTTTTTCAATTTGTTCCTGGAATGGCTTTGCTTCTTCTAATTTAACTTTAAAAGCCTTGTTTAATTCCAGATATTTATTTTTGAATTCGATAAATTTGTTGAATGCATCTTCCTGGACTTTTTTTACTTCAGTAATTTTCTTTGACATTTCCATGAAGCCTTGGTAATTAGTATCTTTTGTGACTGATTGAATCTGTTTGTGGAATTCATTTGCTTTTTTTCTTGATTCCTTAATTTCATTTGATATTTTCTTTGCTTCGTCATTTATTTTCATGACACTTGAGAATTCAGCATAGGATTTTTTTAAGCGCTTTATCTGCTCCATCAACTTTTTTTCTTTGTTGAAGTTGGTTTCAGTTTCTACTTGTTTTTCTAGAGCATGGATTTGCGCTTGTATTCTTGAAGGATCAACTGCTATCTTAGATTTCTTAAGCTCTTTTTCTTTTTCTTCATTTACTTTTTTTATTTTGCCGATAAGATCATGAACTTCTGCATTGTATTTATCGCGGTTCTTCTTGAAATCGTGAACTTCAATGTTGGATTTGTCATTTTCTACTTTAATCTCCTTGATCTTTTTAATCATATCATTAATCTCTTTCTTCAGGTCTTCTTTTTTCCTGAACCAGAATTCTTTCTGCTTAGCTACCTCTGCAATCTGAGACTTTAGCTGAGAAAGTTCAGAGGAGATTTTTTTTATTTGTTCATTATTTGTCATTTTAATGCGTCTGTTAAACTGAAGGTTCTAAATAAAAATAAAAAGACTTAGCCGAATAATGCGCCAAGTCCTGCTGCTGCTTGTTCTTCAGATTTTCTCTCTTCTTTCTTTTCTTCTTTCTTTGCTGCTGGTGCTACTACGGCTACTGGTGCTGCTACTGGAACAGCTGCTTCTGCTATAGCCTTTTCAATATCTACATCAGCTAATGCGGCAACTAAAGCTTTTACACGAGATTCATCTGGATGAACTCCTGCTGCCTCAAGAACCTTTTTCACTGTTGCTTCATCGACCTTTTTACCGGCCTTGTGAATCAACATTGCTGCGTATATGTATTCCATTTTGTGACCCTCCTAAATATTATGTTCTTCCTTGCGAAAGTTTTTTGTCTTGTAGTTTTTTCAAGACAATCTGGGCTGCTTTTTCTTGCTGCTCAAACTCCTCATCTGATATCTCTTTTGGTTTTTGTTCTGCCATTTTACTCCTCTATAAATTTGCTTTTGATTTTACTGATTCCATATGTGCTTGAGCTTTTCCAAGTATTTTTCCGACATTTTTTGATGTCATAATATTCCCTGAATCTGCTACTGCTTCGGCATCAAGATGCGCCTTCTTAATTAATAGAGGCAAGACACTCGTGGTTGGATATGCTGAATTGAATGCAAGATTGAATGCCCATAAAGCTGCTTGTTTCAAATCTGCCAAGTATTTTGCTTCATCAACGAACAATACATCTTTAGTCAATATTTCACCGTTTTCTAAAACAGCTAATAAATTAATACCAATTTCCATTGGCATAATATTTAATCTTGTAAGCATTGCTGCAAGAGGTGCGGATATAACTTGTCCTTCTTTTGCAACATGGGCATCTTCTTTGATAACAACTTTACCATCTGCAATTGTAGCTTTTATAGCTAATGCGCCAAGTTCACCAATAACCGGGCCTGGAGCAAATGGTGTTGGACCTGCCAGAATAGTAATATCATTGGGAGCTGTTTGCCCTGGTTTTGCAGGTGCTTTTGATTTTGATCTTGTTAATGTTTTTGAAAGTGCGAAAGGATTATCATTTGTTAGAATTAAACAGGGCATTCCTTTTACATAAGGTAAAAGTTTGTCTAGGCCTGTTATTTTTGTTTTTAAATTTTCAATTGCTAGCTTGATTAAACTAGCTTTTGACATCTTTATTTCAACGGATTTTTTTAAAGTTGAACGCATCTTCTGAAGTTGTGGAGAGGGCATTCCCGTCATGTCTGCTATTCCAATGATTTTATATTTCTGAGGATCTTTTATTAGCTCAATAACTTCACTTTTCTTCCATTGTGCAATGTGAGCTTTTTTTGCCATTTTACTTCTTTACCTTCTTTGGTTTTTCTTGTAATTGAGATTTGAATCCTGCGCCTATATAATAAACTGGACCCATTGTGAATTTCAAGATTACATCTTTAATGTTGTTTTTTTCCTGAGGAAGTTTTGTTAATAATGTATTGTAAATTGCTAAGATATTATCTGCTAATTCTTCATCGGACATTTTATCTGTTCCAACAACTGTTCTTATTACATCATCGTTTTTTGTTTGAAGCTTGAC
This sequence comes from Candidatus Woesearchaeota archaeon, assembly GCA_964359835.1. GTDB lineage: Archaea > Nanobdellota > Nanobdellia > SCGC-AAA011-G17 > GW2011-AR18 > CAYHUT01. The sequence continues at coordinate 5,058 of CAYHUT010000043.1, read as the reverse complement.
TGTGTTTTGAAGTTTTTGTATTAAAGAAGCTAGTTGGGCTGTACCGGGAACTACACAACCTGCTTTTGGGCTTGGCATTTTTCCTTTTGAACCAAATGCTTTACCGAAAGTTGCGGCAAAAGTGCTCATTAACTCTAGCTGAGCAATTGTATAATCATGAGCTGAAGCTAATTTTTTCTGTGCTTTTTTGTCCTTAGCGTATTTTGGAAAATCTTCCTTTAAAACAACAGTATCAACTGCGCCTTTTGCCTGTGCGCCCAGCTGTGCATCAACAAAAGCAATTATTTTCTTTTTTCTTCCCAATGAATGTGGAAGCACCAAGAATAAATCTATTTTTTGATCTTGCTTTTTGATATTAATTTCCTTTAATCTTATTTGCATATCTATTGATTGCGAGAAAGTTGTCTTATGTTCACTAGCTCTTAAATCCTTTAATGCTTTTAATACTAATTGTTTGTCCATTTGTTAACTTCCTTCTACCTGAAAATTCAAGTAGTCGTAACGGAATTAAGAATTGGGTAATTTGGGTGGTTTATAAATGTTATTGTTATTTTTTTATCTTTATATATTTATATATTTATATCTTTATATATTACTATATTTATATATTATTTAATTTAAAAAAATCTTTGAATTATTCAAATATTAAGACGTTTAATATTTATTAAGTAAATAGAAAGGTTTATATAATAGTTTAATATTAATATGTACTAATATGATTGATGCAGAAATCAAAACTAGAAATGGAACAGTAATTCATATTAAAGGTACGACTGAAGAAGTGAATGAAATAGTTGCGCTTTGGCAAAGAAGAGAAGATTTCTTATTGCGCAGACGCGTATTTTTTAGTGGTGGAAAAGATAGAGAATTTGTAAGTTCTAATTTAAGAAAGGCAGTTATTCCTACAGGTTCTTCTATATACAGTCCTAAAGAAGAAATAATGAAATTAGTAAATTCTGAATTTTTTAATAAACCTAAAACTCTTGGAGAAATAAAAAAAGAATTAAATAAAACTGTGAATATCCCTATTTCTTCGATTCATCCCACATTAATTGCGCTTATAGGACAAAATATTTTAGAAAGGGCAAAAAATGAAGAAAATTTTTGGGTTTATTTTTTAAAGAAAAAAAATAAGTGAGTAAATATGAAAAAAGATATTAAAATATTAAAAACAGAGACGTACATAAAAAGTCTTGAAAAATTGAAAGATAAAGAAGTTATAAATTCTGTAGAAAAAAAAGTCAATAAATTAAAGGAAAATGTAAATATAGCTTTACCAATGAAATATCAACATAATAGCATTTATGAAATTGTTGTTAGAGACAAATATAGAGTTTATTGTATAAAAAAAGAAAAAAAATCTGAAGAAATTATAATAATTTTATTTATTCTTGGAAAAGTTATACACCATAAATATAATTATCAAAATTCTGCTGAATATCAAAAAATGTTTGAAGAGTTAAAATGTTTAGAACGAGAGTTTGATGAAAGTATAAAAACAAAAAAGTTTAATGAATAGTATATCTCCCTTTTTTAAAATCTTCTAAAGCAGATCTTAAACCTTTAACTGCTTCTTTATTTGACAAAAAAGTAATTACTCTATCTTGTTCTTTAATTATTTCCTTTAATTTTTGTTCTTTAGATTGTTTTTTATTTATCATATGTGTTCACTCCCTAATAATAACAATTACTAATTATATTTAAAACTTTGTATTTAATAAATGTTTTCATAAAATTTTGAAAAATAGATATATTTGTAACAATCTGTCCTCTTTTCATAAATTAATAGTGTTACACTGATTTAAATACTTTTTTGTTTGTTCATTTATCTTTTTAGAAATAGATGTTAGATTAATTATAAGAATTATTAGCCCAACAGAGTTTCAAGAGTTTTCATGTTTTTATCAACATTGTCAAGCCGCATATTAAGTTCTTCAATGATATCATCAATCTCGTTACAAAGTTTCTTGTTTTCTTGAACAAGGTATGCGCAGGCACCATTAAAAAAACAACCCAAACCAGAACCTATTGCTAAATATAATGAATTTTCATCTTGAATATTATTTGCAAAATTATAAGACCCAATTCCCATAGCTATTGAAGAAGCACTATATAATAATGTTAATGCACCTGAGAACCAATTAAATCCTTCATGTTTAATCTCTTTATTAAGAAGTTCAAAATCAGAAGAATATTCATTTTCCATGATTATTCTAGAGAATTTCTTATATTTAAGTATTTTGGACTTCGTACAATAAAATCTTCTCGAAGAAGGAGTCTTCCTTGTCAATTAATTTGAATTTGTAGTTGTGTTTTTTAAATAATAACTCTACGTTGCCTGTCAGAGTTGAACAGATTATTAGCATCTTTGCAGATTTGTTTAAATGCGGTTTTGCTTGTTTTAAAAATTCTTCAAGTAACTCATGGCCTTGTTTTCCACCTGTTGTGAATGTTTTTACTTCTTCTGGCTCGCCTTCAAGTTCTGGCAAATAAGGTGGATTAAATAGTATTAAATCGAATTTTTCAGTTACGTTTTCAAATAAATTGGATTGAATGAATTTAATTTTATGTTTTTTTGTGTAGCTTTCAGCCTCGGGATTTATATCAACGGCTAAAACATTCTTTGTAAATTTGTTTGCTTCTGCTGCAAGAATTGCTGAGCCAGTGCCTAAATCTAAAACATTTGCATCTTTCTTGATATAATCCTTGATGTGCCTCTTTATCATCAATGAATCTTCTTCTGGTTCGTATATCATGAAATTATTATAATAGAGAGATTTATATTATTTTTGTGTGTAATTATTACATGGATTTCAAGAACAAGATATTTTTAGCGCCAATGGCAGATGTTACTAACTCGGCGTTTAGAGAGCTTTGTAAGAAATATGGTGCGGATATTGTCTGCACGGAATTAATCAGCACAGATGCAATTGTACGTGAAAATGATAGAACTAAGAGATTAATTCAGCATTCTAAAAGTGAAAGTCCCATTGGAATTCAATTATTTGGGGCGAACACTGAAACTATTTTAAAAGCTGCTGAGATTGTAAAAGATAATTTTGATTTCATTGATTTTAATCTAGGTTGTCCTGTTTCAAAGATTTTAGATCAAGGAGCAGGTGCAGCTTTATTGAAAAGAAAAAATAAAGTTCATGAAATTTTAGAAAAATTGACAAAGATTGGAAAACCTGTTACAATTAAAATTCGCGTTGGTGCTGATGATAAACATTTGAATTTTTTAGAGATAGGAAAAATTGCTGAAGAGTGCGGTGTTTCTGCTATTACAATCCATGCACGTACAGTAAAACAAGGTTATTCTGGAAAGGCAAATTGGGCGTGGATAAAAAAATTAAAAGAAAATGTTTCAATTCCTGTTATTGGCAATGGTGATATTGTTGATGGTAAATCTGCAAAGAAAATGCTTGATGAAACTAGATGTGATTCAATAATGGTTGGTCGTGCAGTAATAGGAAATCCTTTTATTTTTCGCGAGATAAAATATTTTTTAGAGAATGGAAAAGAGATGGAAAAAGCTAGCTTGAAAGAAAAACTTGAAGCTTTTTTGTCCATTGGCGAGAAAATGGATTTTAAAGAAGCGAAGGTTCATGCGTCTTGGTTTATTTCTGGGATGAAGGGTAGCAGCCAGATGAGGCTGGAAATATCACGAATGAAAAAATACGATGAAATTGAAAAATATTTTAAAAGAATTATTAAGATATATGCCGAAAATGTGGATAAAGAGAATAAGATTTGAAAGCACTTCTCAAAAATATTTTAGATAAATTTATAAATGACTTTTTTTATCAAAAGTACTATTAAATTACAAAGATGGTTCCAAAGAAAATATTTTTTACAAAAGGAGTGGGTGTGCACAAAGATAAACTCGCTTCTTTTGAGCTGGCGTTAAGAAAAGCAGGCATTGAAAAGTGCAACTTAGTTTATGTTTCTAGTATCTGCCCCCCAGGTTGTAAAATAATACCTAAAGATGAAGGATTAAATTTGCTTAAAGCTGGAGAAATCACTTTTTGCGTAATGGCAAGAAATGAAACTAATGAGCCTAACCGATTAATTTCAGCTGCAATTGGCATGGCAATTCCTAAAGATACTGAAAATTATGGTTATTTATCAGAGCATCATGCTTTTGGAGAAACTGATGAGAAAGCTGGTGAGTATGCTGAGGATTTAGCAGCTACAATGTTGTCAACAACACTTGGAATTGAGTTTGATCCCGAGAAAGCTTGGGAAGAACGTGAACAGGTTTACAAGGCTTCTGGAAAAATCTTCAAGACAACAAATACAGTTCAATCTGCACAAGGAAATAAGGAAGGAATGTGGACAACTGTAATCTCCGTTGCTGTTTTTATAGAAGAAGGTTGCTGTAATAATAATCCAAATAAATAAAATCTTGCAATTTACGATTCTAAAATTATTTATATCTCTTATTATTTTTATTTAATAAAAACCTTTATAAATCAAACAAATCATTAAATCACTATGCAAAAAAAGACAGTTTCTCGTGATACCCCATTAGCTGAAATCACTTTAAGAAAATACGAGAAACCATCTGAAATGCAGAAAAGAGATTTAGTAAAAAAGTTATGCCTTTCTATTGGTTTATTGCAACCAGGCGATTCGAGAGATGTTATTGTTGATATTTTCCATGTTTTATTGGAAACAAAACAGCCATTAAATTCTGATGAAGTTCAAGAACTTGTTATTGAATACAGAAAGAAAAGAAAAATTGAATTAAATGGCATTGCACCTTCTAATATAAGAAGACAATTAAAAAGATTAAGGGATTTATTCTTGGTTGAAAAGATAAAAAATACTTATAGAATTTCCGAAGATGAAACACTTCACAACATTTTTCAGGAGAAAATAAAAAAATATTATATTGATTCTATAATGAATAGGGTTGAAGATTATTTTAAAGAGTTTAATAAAAAATAAATTATCACAAACACGATGCGCCACCACATACTAAAAAAGCAAAGCTTTTCGGTACACATGAAAACTAAAAGTTTTCTGTGCAGAAAATCGAAGATTTTCACGCACCAA
>CAYHUT010000042.1:5544-7595 GCA_964359835.1 Candidatus Woesearchaeota archaeon | reverse complement strand
ATTGAATAATAACATTTATAAACAATCAATAGAGTTCTTGCCTCGATGTTAAACTTAATATTTGGTAAAAAAACCGAAAAAAACACAGAATTCAAGGATTTGTTAGCTAAAGCTTATTTTCATATCCAAAATAGGGAATTTGACAAGGCTGTAGCTCTATATAATGAAATTCACACCAAATATGGAACTCTTCCAGAATCTGAAAAATCAATGAAGTTGCAAGGCGATGTAACTCTTCTTTTCAAAGAATTAACACTTTATATGGATATTAATGAAGCCTATGTAACTGCAGGTTCAGGAGATATGACTCTTTTAAGCAAAGAACTCGAAAGAATTCATGATTTGGCATACGAAATTCCAAATACCGAACAAACTGCAACAATTTTAGAATACGCTTCTGAAAAATATAAGCTTTTCCTGCAAATTTACACTCAAAGAATGGATACAAGGCATTTCGAGAATCTTTCAAAGAAAATTGAGAAGTTAATTCACGACAAAAAAATCAAAGAAGCTCTTTTTCAGTACTCTCACCTTCTTGTAATCTATAGAAGACTTTTGAGGTCAATTAACTCAGAAAAGAAAGTTGAACTTTATTTAAGATTAAGAAAATTATACAAGGAAATTGCTATTCCTCATCTTTTAACACATAAAACAAAAATAATTACTAAACCTATAAAATCAAAAAAAATAAAAATAAAAAAAGAAAAACAACAGAAGCAGGACTTTGATTCAATTTATTTCAAAATTCAAGAAGCACTTAAAAAAGGCGATGTAAAAACAGCATCAGAACTTTACAAGCACTTATAAGCAAAACAACAACTTTTTAAACTCTTTTTCTTAAACTTTTACTATGTTCGGCTTCCTAAAAGATAAACTAAAATCCGTTGTGGATAAATTTACAAAGAAGGTGGAAGATGAGGCAGAGGAAGAGATTATTGAGGTCAAGACCCTGGAGAATAAGAATTCTCGGGGTGCTGAAAAGCAAAGCTTTTCTCGCAAGCCTCAAAAAGAAACTAAGAAAGTAGAACCAAAGAAGGAAGTTAAAAAACAAGAGAAACATAAGGAAGCAGAAAAGAAAAAAGAAGAAAAGAAACACGAATATAAAAATGAGCATAAAATTCACGTAATTCGCGAAGAAAAAATAGAAGAGTTAGAGCAAGAAATTATAAAAGATGAAGATATTCTAAATGAAAGAGAAATTCCTGAATCAATTGAAGAAAAATCAGAAGAGCCAGTCAAAAAAGGTTTCTTCTCAAAATTATTTAGCAAGAAAGAAGAGAAAGAAGAAACAAAGAAAGAAGAAAAAATAGAACAAATCGCAGAAGTTTTTAGAGAAGAAGAATCGAAATCATCTGAAGTTGAAGATGAAACTGAAAAAGAAGAATCTATTAAAGAATCAGAAAAAGTAATTGAAGAAGTTGAAAAAAAAGAAGAGCAAGAGGAAGTTAAGAAAAAAGGTTTCTTCGCAACTCTTACAGAAAAAATAACAACAAAGAAACTATCTCAAGAGCAATTTGATGAGATGTTTTGGGATTTGGAGTTAGCATTACTTGAAAGCAATGTCGCAGTAGAAGTCATAGAAAAAATTAAAATAGATTTAAGCAAAAAATTAGTTAATCAACCTTTAAAAAAATCAGAAATAAATGAAATAATAATATCCTCATTAAAAGAATCAATTGAAAATTTATTTGATGTTGAGCAAATAAATATTTTGGAAAAAGCAAAGCATAAGAAGCCATTGGTAATTTGTTTTATAGGAATAAATGGTTCTGGAAAAACAACAACAATTGCCAAGATAGCGCACTACCTCCAAAAGCATAAATTAACATGCGTCATTGCTGCAGCAGATACATTCAGGGCAGCAGCAATTCAACAGCTAGAGGAACATGCAAATAATCTTAATATTAAAATAATAAAACACGATTACGGCGCAGATGCAGCAGCAGTCGCATTTGATGCAATTAAACATGCGGAAGCAAGACATATTGATGTTGTTTTAATAGATACAGCTGGAAGATTACATTCCAATGATGATTTAATGAAAGAGATGC
>CAYHUT010000042.1:0-5534 GCA_964359835.1 Candidatus Woesearchaeota archaeon | reverse complement strand
GCAAAAAATAATCAGGATTGCAAAACCCGATTTGAAATTATTCATTGGAGAATCCATTACAGGAAATGACTGTGTAGAACAAGCAAAGAAATTCAATGAAATGATTGGAATAGATGGAATAATACTTTCAAAAGCAGATGTAGATGACAAAGGCGGAGCAGCCATTTCAGTTTCGTATATCACCGGAAAGCCTATTTTATTCTTAGGCACAGGGCAAACCTGCGATGATTTAAAACCCTTCAACAAAGAGGATATAATAAAAAATCTAGGATTGTAAACATCAAGATTATAATTAAAAAGGATTGAAATGAAAATATTAACAACAATCTTAATTATTTTCTTATTAATCCCCTCAACTCTTGCAATTAATTCAGGTGATAAAATTCTGGTAGGTGACAAAACAATAACACTTCTTTCAATTGCAAATGACCGCGTTCGTGTTTCAGTTAATGGTCAGGCAGATGTAATTCAGCAATATCAGCAAAAAGAAATAAATGGAGTTTCAATTTATGTAAGAAAAATAATTTCAGTAAATTCTCCAAATAATGGAAAATCCTCCGCAGAATTAATAATTGGCACAGATGGTAAAACAGAATTGATTTATATCCCTTATCAAGAGCCAGAACAGTCAAAAACAGAAACAATGCAAAATCAGCCAACAAAACCAATTGAACAACTAATTAAAACAGAACCAGTAATTATACAACAAACTTCTCAAATTCCTCAACCAAAACAACTAGAAAATCAGAAGCAAAAATCTCAAATATTCAACATTATGGACTTCCTAAAATCAATTCAAAACAAGCTAAAATTCTATTAAATTATTAAATATCAACCTTTATAAATCTTCCATCTATTAGGTTTTCAATGGTATTAGAGAAGCTTTCAGATTCATTAAAGAACACGCTATCCAAGATAGCAAAATCAATGTTTGTAGATGAGAAACTAATAGATGAATTAGTAAAAGACATCCAAAGAGCATTATTGCAATCAGATGTAAATGTTCAGTTAGTTTTCCAGCTATCAAAACAGATAAAAGAACGCGCATTAAATGAAAAGCCTCCAGCAGGAATGACTCAAAAAGAATATCTAATCAAAATAGTTTATGATGAATTAGTGAATTTCTTGGGTGGAGAGGGCCATAAAATAGAGTCAAATAAGAAACCATATAAAATAATGTTGGTTGGTCTATTTGGTTCAGGTAAATGTGTTCATAAAGACAGCAAAATTCAATTAAATGATGGAAATATAATTTCTGCTTATGATTTGTATCATAAATATAAAACAAAAGAAATAGCAATAGAAGATGGGTCAATAATTGATATAAGAAAAGATAATCTTTTTGTGCCCTCTTTTAATCCAAACACATTAAAAATAGAAAATAAAAAAGCAACAACTTTATGGAAACTTAATGGCAAAGAACTTTTTGAAGTTTACCTAGATAATGGCAATGATTTTAGTGTTAAAGTTACTCCAGAGCACCCATTTTTTACATTAAAGAACGGAATAGTTCAACAAGTTAGGGCAGATCAATTAACAGAAGATGAGGTAGTTGCTGTGCCATTTAACACAAAAATTGATGGCAAGCCACAGTATTTATTTGATGAATTAAAAGAATTAGACTTAGATGTTAAAAATTATAAATTAAATATCCCCAAAGGAAATATTAAAAATAAAATTATTCCTCTATTAAAACATAAGAGAAACTACTGTCAATTAACTGCAGATTTAAAAAATGGAATAACTCCTATTTGTTTAATCTCCAATTATAACCAATCATTTATACAAATAAGAAAAAGAGGCACACAAAAGGTTATCTCATTTCCAACATTAATCACTGAAGAGCTAGCAGAATTTTTAGGTTATGTTATAGGAGACGGGCATTTAGGCAAGAATTATGTTGAAATAACAAACGAGGACCAAGAAATTATTAACAAGGTAATATTATTAGCCAATAAACTTTTTAATATGAAAGTGGGGATTAAAAGAGATAAAAGAAGTAAAAGTCAAAATCTTTGTACATTAGTTTTAAGTTCAAAAACACTTGTTTATATTTTAAATGTGCTTTTTAAAATACCAATAGGTAAAAAAGGCAAAAAATTAAGAGTGCCTCAACAAATATCAAAGTCAGAAAACATTGCAATTAAACATTTTATAAAAGCCTATTTTGATTGTGATGCCTATGCAGGTAATAACATAAGGTCCATTGAGTTGTCATCAGAAAGCCATTCTATGGTTACAGATATTTCTTATTTATTAAAAAGGTTTGGGATAATCTCATCAATATCTAAAAAATATATAAATAATATTTCTTATTGGCGTCTAACAATAAAAGCAAGATATGCTGAATTGTATGCAGCAAGAATTGATTTTTCAGTCAAGCATAAAAAAGAAAGAACAGAAAATTATAATTTAATAGGTGTTATTCAAGGTTGTGGTAATCAAGATATAATCTCTCTCGGTTCAAGTTTAAAAAAATTAAGACAAAAATTAGGTTTTACAATAGGTGAAATACAGGAATATGTTTCTAGTTACGGTTTATATGAGGCAAAAGGAGAAATCTCAAGGGAAAGTCTTGCGGGAGTAATTGCATTATATCATTTAAAAAAGAAAGGAAATCTGACTTTAATGCTCGAACACCTAAATGGATCAAAGGAAAGCAATCTTACAAATCCATTCATAAATGGGTTTATTCCGATTCTTAAAAAAGAAGGGCTTGTGAATGAAACAAATAACCAATTAATATTAACAGAAAAAGCACTATCTCAACTACAAACCAAATCAATTGAAAATCAATTATTTAATTCATTTAAAAATATTATAAGTTCAGATGTATGCTGGTTAAGAGTTAATAAAATAATAAGTGCTGGAAAAGAGGATTATGTTTATGATTTAACAGTTGAGGATAATCATAGCTTTATTGCCGACAATATAATTGTTCATAATACAACAACCGCTGGTAAACTTGCAAAATTCTTCCAAAAGCGTAGTCATAGCGTTGCAATGATTCAAACAGATACTTGGCGTCCAGCTGCATTAACTCAACTCCAAACTCTCGGAAAACAAATTAATGTTCCAGTATTCGGAATTCAGAAAGAAAAAGATCCAATAAAAATATATAAAACTTACGAAAAAGAACTTGAAAAATTTGATATTATAATAATTGATACTGCTGGCAGAGATGCACTTTCAGAAGAATTAATTACAGAAATAAAAGCAATAAATAAAATTGTAAATCCTGATGAATCCTTATTAGTTATTTCCGCTGATATTGGTCAAGCTGCGCAAAAACAGGCAGAGGCATTCCACGAATCTTGTAATATTACAGGCGTTATCGCAACAAAAATGGAAGGGACTGCTAAAGCAGGGGGAGCACTATCCGCTTGCGCTGTAACAAAAGCGCCAATTAAATTCATAGGTATCGGAGAAAAAATTGATGATTTAGAGCCATTTAATCCAAAAGGTTTTGTTTCAAGAATGTTGGGCATGGGTGACTTAGAAGCTCTTTTAGAAAAAGCAAAAGAATCAATGTCAGAAGAAAAAGCCGAGGACATGTCAAAAAAATTACTAAAAGGAGAATTCAATTTCTTAGATTTATACGAACAAATGGAAACAATGAATAAAATGGGCCCATTGACAAAAGTTATTGATATGATTCCTGGAATGGGTAATATGAATATCCCAAAAGAAATGCTTCAGGGACAGGAAAATAAACTGAAGAAATGGCGTTTTATACTCCAATCAATGACTAAAAAAGAACTTGAAGATCCAGAACTTTTAGATTCAGGAAGAATAGAAAGAATTGCAAAAGGTTCAGGTTCAACAGTCCAAGAAGTCAGAGAATTACTAAAACAATATCGTCAGTCAAAAAAAGTAATAAAGATGTTTAAGGGTAAAGATCCTGAAAAAATGATGTCTAAATTCAAGGGAGCAATATCTAAAAAATAAAATGTCATCAAAATTAATTGCGCAGGGTGCAGAAGCCAAATTATTTCTAGAGAAAAACACCGTTATAAAACAAAGAATATCAAAATCTTACCGTCTTCCAATTTTAGACAAAAGAATAAGAACACAAAGAACAAGATCAGAATTTAAAATACTTCAAAAAGCACATAATGTAATTCCCGTTCCAAAATCAGAGCTTGATGAAACCACCCAAACAATTAAACTTGAATATATTAAAGGTGGAAAGCTCGCTGAATTCTTAGATTCATATTCTGAAAAAAAAAGAGCAGAAGTCTGTAAATTAATTGGAAAACAACTGGCAATCTTGCATAACAATCATATTATTCACGGAGATTTAACAACTTCAAACATGATTTTAAAAAAAGACAAGTTATATTTTATAGATTTCGGTTTAAGTTACATTGATTCAAAAATTGAACACAAAGCAGTTGATTTACATCTAATCAAACAAGCAATTGAATCAAAGCATTACAAGCATTTTGAAAAATCTTTCAAAGCAATTATGGATGAATACCAAAAACAAGCAGATAATTCAAAGGAAATTTTGGAACGTTTTAATGTAGTTGAATTAAGAGGAAGATACAAGCATAAGTAATTCACAATTCAATATCATCAAAATTATAAATAATATGATTCTCGCAGTCATAATGGGAAGCATAATATGGGTTTGTATTATTACCTTTCGTTTCTTTTTGTGGCAAAATTTTATGTTTCCATTGATAGATATCTGCTTTAAGAGGAGTTCCTGGATAAGCAATTAATCTAAAATTATCTTTTTTAACAAGTGTTTTTGGAAATTCAATCATTCTTTGTCTAATTATATGAGTAACTGCAATTTCTTCAAGTACAAAGTTAATATTAGCTTCATCTTCTTTTCTATCTTTTAATACCTCAAGAAGTAATTTGTGAAATTCTTCATCTTTTTTATCAAGTTTCTTTAATTTTTCATAGTAAATCGGGAAATCTGGGGAATTAAGAATAATATAATCCCAAGGAACAAAATGCATGGCTTGGGGCATATATTTTCTCTTTTTTATAACCAACTTTCTTATTGCATTACTATGGCTTATCATTTGCCCATTTGTCTTTTTTCTTATTTCTAACGCAGGACTATTATCATTATAATAAAGTCCATTAGTATATAAAAAAATAGCATCTAGACCAAGTATTGTAATTTTTTTCTCAAAAAATTCTAACCATTTATAACATTCTTTCGCATTTTGAGCATTTCCAATTCTACTCATAGATAAAGGAAAAACAACATAACCATCTGCAGGTAATTGGTTAATATCATGAAGTTCTTTTTTAACCATAATAAATTAGATACATTCTTACTTTTAAACTTTTCTGAATTAATAACATTTAATCCAATACCTTTAAAAATACCTAGCCATACCAAAATTATATAGCCCCGTCGTCTAGCCGGCCAAGGATAATGCCTGACTTTTGTTTGGTGTCCTTAAAGTGGCCTTTGGAGCTCGTGCAGAGAAAGCCATTGACGGCAGAAATTCATTTATGAATTGTCGATTTCAAATCTGCCCGGGGCTAATATTCCTCTAAAAATGAAT
>CAYHUT010000041.1:0-8072 GCA_964359835.1 Candidatus Woesearchaeota archaeon | reverse complement strand
GATGCTCTTGGTGCTGAGCTTGGTGTTATTACTCTTGCACTAGAAGCTGAACTTGTTCCTGAACTTCTTGATGTTTTTGGTGCTGAAGAGCCTCTTGCGGTTTTTACATCAGCTTTCACACCTGAGCCAGTTGCCAATGACTCTGCATATTTTACCCTTAATGAATCATAATCCTTTTCAACGCCTCTTAATCTTTCAACTTCTCCTGTAAGAGCTTCAATAACAGCTAAATATTCAGAATTTCCATTTTGCATTATTTTTTAATACCCCGAGGTCTTGCCTTGGGGATAAAACCTTAGGTAAGAATATAAACTAAAACTTCTTAGTTTGTATATGGAAAATGATTTGTTTAAATCTTATCATAAGGTTTTTAAAATAAAATATCACTTTGTTTTTTGTATAAAATACAGAAAAGATTTGTTTTTAGAAAACAAATATATGGAGACATTCAAGGTAACATGCAAGGGCATGGAAGAGAGATATTCTATGAAGTTTGAGACGATGGGTTTTGATGAAGACCATGTGCATTTCTTATTGCAGTCGGTTACAAAATATTCTCCATCACAATTGTTTAGAATTGTAAAAAGTATCACAGCGATACAACTTTTTGAAGAGCATCCTGATTTGAAGAAAGAATTGTGGGGTGGAGAATTTTGGAGTGATGGAGGTTATGTGGGCACAGTTGGAGAAGGCATAAATGCAGATATAATTAGAGCGTATATAAAAAAACAAGAAAGAAAAGGAGAACAGTTAAAATTAATCAACTTTTAGAGATGCCCTGTGGTCTTGCCACAGGGAGGTTCACTCTATCGTATCAAAAAAAGCAAAAATTACTAGGTTAAAACAATCAAGGATTGTTCAATAACCTTTATAAATCCCCAATACCTTAAAACAAATAATGGAGTTAGATAAAAAGAAGGTGTATCTTATAGTCTTTCTAGTAATAGTTGCTTTAGTTCTTGTTGTAATAAACTTCACAACAAACTGCAATTATGATGAAAGGTGTTTTAACAAATATACTGAAAAATGCTCAAGAGCAAAACTAAATCTAATCCAGGAATCTGGAGACCAGTTTTATTACGAAATCCAAGGTTCAAAAGCAGATTCCTGTGTAATGACAATTTATTTAATAAAATCAAATGAACAAACCCCGCCAGAAGTAAAAAAATTCATGCAAGGAAAAGGAATGATTTGCGAAGTGCCAAAAACCGAACTAAATAAGCCAATATCCGAAATAAAAAATATAAATGATTACTGCACAGGTCCATTAAAAGAAGCTTTATTGCAAATAACCGTTGAAAATCTTTATAGTTTGGTTGTTAAGAATCTAGGACCAGAAGCAATGCAAGGTTATGCTCAAAACCAATAAACATTATAATTTAATAATATAAAAAATCTCATTTGAAAATTCTATAACTGAATATTTAAAACCAAGCCTTTCAATCATAACCTCAAACCATCTTCTTCTAGGAAAGCTCATTTTTTTATCCCCAACAGTTCTAGTTGCAAATGAAACAACAGCATGGCCAGCATCTAAACTTTTAATAATTTTTTCAGCAATTTTATGCCCTTTATTTTCAATGCTGTCAAGAATCTTAAATAAGAACACTACATCAGCAGCTGGTAAATAAAAATCTTTCTTCAAATCAACCTGTAAAGCCTGTCCTTTAATTTTATTCTTCTTGAAAAATGCTTCAATTTTCTTGCAATCCTCTAAACTAAGTTCAGTTGCAATATATTCACATTTAAAATCTTTAAAAGGAAAATGAAATGGATTTAAGCCAGCGCTAACATCTAAAATAACAGTAGCTTTCCCAGTAACTGCAAATATTTTCTTGTAAAGCACATCATAGAATTCAGCCCTTTCCTCAGCCGACCTATGCGTATCAGCGTTCCAAAACAAAGCATAACTTTTATGTAATTCAGCACGAACAGCTTTAACAGCTTCTTTAAAACCTTTATTCTTAACATTATCAAAATCAATCTTTAATTTAGGATTTTTCTTCAAGAACTCTGAAACTCTAGAAAGTACATAATCATCCCCTAATCTATCTAAAGGTTTCTTCTCTTTTATCCTTTTAATTAACAATTCATACATTTGGCCTTACAAACTCCAGATAAATTATAATCTCGCTGATAATAACTGCAAATAAAATAAATGCTAAATTTTTAGATTCATAATAACTTCCAAGATAAATTAAACCATATAAAGCAAATAAGTAAAATAATCCTCTTATAAAATAAATGAAATAAATATCACTGTCCCCCCCTTTCTTAATCTTATTTTTCTTCATCAAGCAAATAAACAAGATAAACAGCAAGAAGAATAAGAAAACCTCGCCAGTTTTAGAGATACCAAAATACTTTTCAACAAATGTAATAAGTGAAAATATAAGTATAAAACCTAAATAAGCAATAATGGGCGTAAACACTAACAAAACTTTATTATATTTTTTCTTCAAATCAATAAATTTTCTAAACAAAAACATAAATACAAAGCTTACAAGCAGCCATCCTAAGAAGTTATTTCCAGCAACGCCAAAAAAACCATCTGTTAAGCCATAACCATTCCAATCCCATAAACCCAGTCTTGTTGCAAATGGATCCAAAGCAATATCAATCAATGTAATAAAAACTGCATCTGCAAATGGTCTTCGAGATTCTTTTATATTTGAGATATTTACAAGCTTGTAGCTTACATAAATCAAAATTGCCCAAGCCAAACTTACAAATAAAGGAACATTCCATATAAAAATATTAAAATTAGAAGAATAAACATAACCGCCAGTTTTTCCAGCAGATAATATAACATTTAGATTTTCAAAAATAATTGCATAAATCAATCCTAAAAAAATCAACCATAACTCCTTAGAAGACTTTTTTGCATTATACAGGCAAAGTAAAAACAACAATATAATTGCAATTTCAATTACGATTTCCACCTAGTTCTAGTATTGATTTAGTTTTTAAAAGTTGTTGTTGGTTATATAGGTTCAATTTGATAAATGTTTATATAGGATAATTACCGGCTTTGATTATATGGGAGAAGTAATTTTTGGTCCAGAAAGAGAATATGTTGTAATCATGGAGGGGCTTGAATTACTAGCATTTGGACCTTCTGCCAATGAGGAAATTTTTCTTAAATGGCATGCAAATGATTTAAAAAGAAAAGAATTGGAAACAGCCAAACACACTATCCATTATAAAGGTGAAGATATTAAAATAATATTTTATCAAGATCTTAGAACAGGGAAGTATGATTATACATTAACCAAACCTAAAGAAGGCAAAGGAGTATATTGCGGTGATTTAAGTGGTGCCATTTCTTTTTTAGAAAAAGGTGAAAAAAAATTAGATAGTGAAAAAATAGCATATGAAGATGCAATAAAAGCATTAAAAACTTCTAATAAAAAATAAACGCAAGCCTCTTGAGTTCGAAAAGAATACCCTTAATGGTTGATCCTATTCGTTCCTCAACTCCGTGCCCCTAAAAGCATTGGCACTTTAGTTTAGGGCTGCACCCGTCAGGGCCTCACCCGGTTCACAAGAATGTCAACCAATCAGGACAGAGTATCAAAGTAGTGGACAGGACCATTACAAATACCCTCCCCTCGCTCAAGATATAGCTCTTCTATAGACCGCTTGAAGTAACAACGGAGGCCTAACCCGCCAGCATAGCCTGCATAATTACTAAAGAGCTAGATTTTATAAGCCTTTTTATGTCAAGGTTTTTGCCTTGAGCATCCCGAAAACTAGTTTTCGTGATTAAGCTTTTATATCAGTCGTCTTACTAGCCTGAATCTGTTGTTCAACTAAGCCAACAGCAATTCCTTTACCAATATAAAATGAACTTGCTTTAGTCAATAAACTCAAGAAACCTTCAGGTTCTTTATATTCAACAAGCTGAACATCAGTTGCATTAAACTGTGCTTTCAGCATATCAATAGCTGTTTGTTTGTCTCCAAGAACATCAACTAAACCCAAATCCTTAGCCTCAGTTCCCAAGTAAAATTCAGCAGAAGAAATTTTCTTAAGATTTTCATCGCTTAATTTTCTATTAGTCTTAACATCATTAAGGAAATATTCATGAATTATTTTTATTTTTCTCTCTAGAACTTCTCGTTGTTCTTTAGTTAAATTAGTATAAGGATTTCCAAGCTCTTTCATGTTGCCAACAGCTAATTGATTGTAAGTAACACCATATTTATTCATTAATCCTGAAAAATCAAGATAAGATGAAGTAACGCCCACTGAACCAGTTATTGAAAGTGGTGATGCAATTATTTTATCAGTGGAAGAAGCAATCCAATAAGCGCCAGAAGCTCCAAGCTCTGAAATAACTGCATATTTTGTTTTATTTAATTTCTTGACCATGTCTGCTATTTCTTGAGAAGGAACAACTGCACCGCCTGGTGAATTTATATCAAAAATAACAGCTTTTATAGAAGAATCTTTTTTAACATCGTCAATAAAACTTGAAATTACTTTAGGTGTAGTTCTTTCAACACTGAATAAATCTGTTTTAATATTATCTCCTGCAATCTCTCCATAAATTGGAATTACAGCAACATTTATTTTAGTATTAGAATCAAAAGAAGGAAGTGAAAATGAAGGATTTTCTAAGAACAATGCTATTCCACTTGCAACTAAAAATAATCCTGCCAATATAAAAACTGTCCATAATATCTTTTTAGTCATTTTACCATCCATCTTGTTTCAATAACATTTGTATCTGAAAACTTTTCAAATAATCTCTGATTATCGCGTTTAAAAAACATATAAGCCACATCAATTAATAAAGCTAATGGAAAAGGTTTTGTGATGCATCTTGTTAAAACCTGTGAAAATTTAATTTCTGGCGTTCTAGTTCCCACATATAAATTTAATAACATCTTTCCAGGTGTCTGTCTCAATTTCCATTCAAATAAAACCCAATAAACTAAACTTAATAGCATGATAGAAAATGAAACCCACATCAATTCGGGGCTGTTGTCAGTTAACAAACTAACAATATTTTGATTTTCCTTGAAAAAAGTTCTAAAAGCAGAAACAATAAATACCTCAATAATCAACAAGTCAATAATATAAGCCAAAACTCTCTTCCAAAAAGGAGCAGTTACATTCTTTGTGACTAAGTGGATTTCTTTCATGAGGAGATTGTGCAAGGCATTAAGTTTATAAGATTTTCCAAAATTATAAGGAAAAGTATATAAATAAGAAAACTTATTATAATTCTAGTGAGCCGGTTCCGTAAAAAGGCTGCTTATGCAGGCTAACCAGCGCTTATGCGCGTTAATTGGTTGGGAAGGCCGTCACTCACTGTTTTTTAATTCTTTCCACATATTTTCAATCATAGAATAAGTTATTTCTATAACATTCAAAGGCACCCCAATCCCCAACCTTTTTCTTTTTAACCCTCTTTTTGCATAATGTCTGGCATAATTATCTGCAGGAGATTGTATATTTCTTTTTAATAATTTTTTAAATTCAAATAAATTTATTATGTTGGAAAACAGAAAACCACATACTTTAGTGTGTGGATGAATGTTTTCTGTTTTCGACATCCCAAAAGAACACACCTTTTCAAACCATGCACTTTAGTGCATGGTTGGTGTGTTCTTTTGTGATTTTAATCTGATAATCGTTCGTTAATATTAAAAGATATTTCTTTACAAATTTAAAATCTTCATCATTACAGATTATTAAACAATCAATTTCTTCGAGTATATCTTTTATTAAATAATAAATGCAAATAGAATACAACATTGCATAATCTTGCCGAGATTTGTTTATAATCAACTTGTAATGAACATGTTTCTTCAAGTGAAAATCCAAAGCACAGCCAACATGATTTTTAGTCTCAACACAGATACATGCAATACCTGTTGTTTTTCTTTCCCAGAATTTTCTGCTCAAATCTATGTGATAATCAACCATAATCAATATTCCCATTCAAGCTTAAAAAAGATTACCCTATTTTTATGGAAATATTTCAATAACCTTAAAAATCAACCAATTATCCATTTTCCATGCAAATATTCATAAAAGAATTAATAAAATCATTAAAACCGTGAGTAGATGTTAACCAGATAAAGAAGGATTTATGCAAGAAATACAAGTTAAAACAGCCTCCAAGTAATATTGAAATTCTAAATCATCTAACAGAAGCAGAAAGATTATTATACCGAAATTTTTTAATTACAAAACCATCAAGAACAATCTCAGGCGTTGCACCAATTGCAGTAATGACAAAACCATTGCCCTGTCCGCATGGAAAATGTATTTATTGCCCCGGAGGATTAGCGTCAGAATTCGGTGATGTTCCTCAAAGTTATACAGGCAAAGAACCCGCATCAATGCGCGCAGCAAGGGCAAATTATGATTCTTATATCCAAGTATTTAATAGATTAGAACAATACATTGTTCTTGGCCAAATTCCAGAGAAATGCGATGTAATTGTTATGGGCGGCACATTCCCAAGTTTTGAAAAAGATTATCAAGAAGAATTTGTAAAATATATTTTCAAAGCAATGAATGATTTCTCTAAATTATTTTTTACTGGCAAAGTTTTTAACTTCGATAAATTCAAAAAATTCTTCGAGCTTCCAGGTTCAATGGCTGATGAAGAAAGAACAGCAAGAATTTATGCTAAACTAAAAAATATGAAGAAAGATTGTAACTTAATTACAGAACAAAAAAAGAATGAAAAAAATAATATTAGGTGCATTGGTTTGACAATTGAAACAAGGCCAGATTATGGAACATTAAAAGAGGGAAATGAAATGTTAAGATTAGGTTGCACAAGGGTTGAAATTGGTTTTGAATCAACACAGCCAAATGTTTTATCCTTAATAAATCGTGGTCACACAATTGAACAAACAATTGAATCAATAAGAACTCTAAAAGATTTAGCTTTTAAAATAAATGCTCATATCATGCCCGGTTTGCCTGGTTCAAGTGTTAAAAAAGATATTAAAATGTTAAATGAATTATACGAGAATGATAATTTCAAGCCAGATATGTTAAAAATCTATCCTTGTATTGTAATGAAAGGAACAAAGTTATATGATTTATGGAAGGCAAAAAGATACAAACCATTAACAACAAAACAAGCAGCACATATAATTGCAGAATTTAAAAAAAATGTTCCTAAATATGTGAGGATAATGCGCGTTAATCGCGATATTCCAACTTATAGAACAGAAGCAGGTGTTGATGTAACAAATCTAAGGCAGTATGTTTTTGAACTAATGAAACAAAGAAATTACAAATGCAATTGCATTAGGTGCAGGGAAGCAGGACGCGCAGTTAAAGTCGGAGAAACCTGCATTGATGTTCATGAATACAATGCTTCAAAATCAAAAGAATTTTTTATATCTGCAATTGATAAAGATAATACCTTAATTGGTTTCTGCAGGCTTAGATTTCCTTCACAATTCTTAAGAAAAGAAATTACTAAAAAATCAGCTTTAATTCGCGAGCTTCATATTTATTCTGGCGCAGTTTCAATAGGTGAGCATAACAAATCCAGTTTGCAACACAAAGGCTACGGAAGAGCGTTAGTTGAAACAGCTGAAAAAATTGCAAAAGAAAATAATAAAAACAAAATCCTTGTTATTTCAGGTATTGGCGCAAGAGAGTATTACAAAAAGCTCGGCTATAAAATCGAAGGACCTTATATGAGTAAAAAACTGAGATAGAATTAAGCTTTTTGAATACCTGAAATTACTTTACATTTAGGCCTAGTGCGTTTAACTACCTTTACAGTTAAATCAACTATTTCTTTATATAATTTTTCACTTTTTTCATCCTTTAATTCTAAAGCATACATTTCAGCTCTCAAAAAATTTCCAGCTTTTTCAGCATTAGTCATTGCACGAGTAGTATATTTTAATAACTCTGCAATTCTTCTAACTTTATTAAAATTTCCAGCTTTTTCGAAAGAATCCATAGCTTGTTCATACTGTTGGATTGTTTCATAAATTCTCGCTGCATTTTCATAATCATTAAATCTTTCACAAATGTCTATTGCTCTTTTATGTTCGCTTATATCTAAATATACTCCCTGTTCA
>CAYHUT010000040.1:0-8138 GCA_964359835.1 Candidatus Woesearchaeota archaeon | reverse complement strand
GAAGAGTAGGTGGGATGCTGATGTTCTACAATTGCTGCCTGCAGGCAGTGCATCATTTATAGAAGTAATGAAAACATTGGCAACGTATTTTAAATTAAAAGAAGCAAAAGATAAACAAAAGGAAAACAAAAATGATAGTTCGTAAGTGTTCAACAAAAGGTGCTTTTGAAGCTTTTCCAGAAAAGGATAAATTTCTCGACTTAAAAAAATTAAGAACATCATATAAACTAGTTGCAGATACGCCCTTTCTTATTATCATCAAGGACAAATTCGAAGTTACTTGTTTTAAAACAGGAAGATTGCTAATTAAAAACTGTCCAACAAGGGAAGAAGCAGAAAAACAAGCTGTAAAAATCTACAGGATGTTATAACCATTTCAAATATTAATACTCTTATAATTTTTATTCTAGAATATATGTTTCATAGTTAAAACGCACTAGACACATTGGACAGATGACAAGTTAATTTATAAATAAAAATTACTTATTGTTTCTAGATACTGTGCTTTTAGTTAACTATGAAAATGAGGAATTAAATAAAAATGGTAGAGAAATTTAATATACTAGAACTCCATGATTCAAGAATAGACAAAAGACCTTTCTCATGGATATGCTTTGACGTAAATCCCAAAACCAAAAAAGTAATAGATATTGTTGTAGAAAGATCTTTAAAAAATTTTACATATAAAGAAAAAATGGTAGAATATTTAATGAGAAAGTTAAATTGTTCTAATGATACAATAGTTAGAAACCTCAACTTCAAAAAATATTGGTTTCCAATACCATTATTTATAGAATTATTAAAACTCAACCATAAGTTAGATATTTCAAAATTAAAGTGGCAAATAAATGATTATATAAGGTATCTAAAAACATCCGGACCAACATCAGTAAAAGTAACAGCACTAAAAAATTTAACAAAAGAATTTTGTGAGGTTGCTGGAGCACATGCAGCAGATGGGACATTACCCCTTAGAGTAAATTTAATATTTCATAAAAAGCCATTAAAAGAAACACAAAATTTACTGAAACAGGAATATCCTCATAAAAAATTGAATGTCTTATATGATTCTTCTATAAAAAAGCATTATATTAGTATATGCCTAACTGAAAATTTAATAAGTAGAATCAAAGAAATAGCAGTTAAGGATACATATTTTGAGCGTATTAAGGTAAGTTATTTTTTTAGAATCGTAGATGAAACCAAAAAATCATTGGAGATAATAGCAAATAATATCAATAAAGATTTTGGATTAAAATATGAACCAATAAAGATGCCAAAGGTAAATGCATGGTATTTTACTATTACCAATAAAATTTTTATAAGGTACATGATAAAATATCTTAAATTCAAACATGGCAAAAAGTGTTATTATGTATCAATCCCTAAATCTATCAAATATTCAAATGAAGAGTTTGTAACCTCTTTTGTGAGGGGGTTTATACAGTTTGATGGTTCTGTCGAATTAGATAGCAGAGTAACAATGGAGATATCAAGCAATGAAATGATAAGGGACTTGGTTTGGTATTTCAATAAAAATAAATTAAAGTTCTCTTATTCTAAAAATCCTAATAAACGAGGGTTATACTCGTTAAAACTCAGAAAAAATCAAATATTGGATTATTTATTTTTTAAAGATACACTGAAGTATGCTATCCTAACTAAGAATTTTACCTTTACTCCAGCATCAAAAAGAGAGGCTATAGATATTTTAAATAAAGTGTCAAATACAAATATGAAGATTAAATTAGGAGATTTTATATCTTACTTAAAGTTTGAAAAGACAATGAAAGATTTGCAATTAAGTACAAAAATCAGTGCTACTTCTTTAAATAACTATTTAAACTTCCTAATAAACTGCAATATAATTGTTTATAGAAAGATAGGCAAGGCTTATGTTTATTATCAAAAAGGAGAGACTCAGCAATGGCGCTTACCAGTAATAGAGTAAAGGTGTTATTACTAATATCGGGGGGGTTTGACTCTGTAGTAGCAGCTCATATTTTACAGAAACGGGGATTCAACCTAACAGCAATTCATTTCTCGCAAGAACCATTTACTGATAATGGCCCCGAATTAAAATCAATAAACGCCTGTAAAAAATTAAAGATAAAGAGGCTAATAGTTGTTCAGGCTGGTTCAGCGTTTCAAGAACTAGCAACAAAATGTTATCATGATTGTTATTTTGTACTGATGAAAAGAATGATGGTTAGAGTTTCATGTTTAATTGCAAAAGAACTTACCCTGGAAAATCAAAAAGATTTTCAGGGTACCAAAGAGCAAAGCTCTTTGAGTAAAATAGATTTCATTGCAACTGGAGAAGCTCTTGCACAGGTTTCATCGCAAACACTTGAAAATTTATACGCAATTGACAATGCATCAAACCTCCAAGTTTTACGTCCAGTTTTATGCTACGATAAAAATGAAATAATTAATATTGCACGGGAAATAGGCACATTTGAACTATCCTGCGGAGCTGAAGTCTGCGATGTTCTTGGACCAAAGCATCCTAAAACAAAAGCAAAGCTTGAAACAATTCTAGATGAAGAAAAAAAAGTTGACATTAATTCTTTAGCAAACAATATTATAAAAACAAGAAAAGAAATTAATATTAAATAAAAAAAGAAAATCAGCTCGTTGCCAGGGTTGATAAGGGTGCGCAGGACCCTTATTGTTGGTACTGCTGTGCTAATGCTGATAAATCCTGAGCACCAGCCGGAACAGTAAATTCTGAATCGGCTACAGAACTGCTGTATTCAGTTGCTTCCATAGTACTTTCAAAATTTGCCCCCTTTGAATACATGTACAAAGGAACTCCTTCTTTTGAAACGCAGCTTTCAACTTCATAAGTTTGAGCATCTCCGCCAAGTCCTTTAACTTCAAAGCATAACGCAGTTGCTCCTGCAATTATTCTTGGAGCTTTTGTAGATGTTGTATACTTTGAATTATCCTTGTAGCTTTCAAGATTTGAATCAAAATTAGGTGTATCTTGTTGTGTTTTGAAGCACATTTCTTTGCCTTCAGTTGTTGAACACATGTAAAGATCAGTTCCAATTTTGTAAAAAACAGTTGAAGCTTGTTGTTCAGGTATTTCCATTGACCATTTAACCTTATCCTTGCCTTTTATTGCCCACATCATAGTATAAGATGTAGTTTTCCCTTCAGCAGTAGTTTTTATATTATATTTTGCTTTGTACTCAGTTGTCCTTTTACCCAATATATCTGTAAAGCTAGTTCCTTCACTTGTCTCTGTCTTTGTAGTTGTTTCTTTAGTTTCTGT
The DNA here is from genome assembly GCA_964359835.1 of Candidatus Woesearchaeota archaeon. GTDB lineage: Archaea > Nanobdellota > Nanobdellia > SCGC-AAA011-G17 > GW2011-AR18 > CAYHUT01. The sequence continues at coordinate 4,858 of CAYHUT010000040.1, read as the reverse complement.
TGTTCCACTTCCATCTGTTGTCTTTCCTTCTTCACAGGCAACCAAAAACAACAAGCTAAAAGCCAAAACAATTAGAATTATCCTTTTTATAATTTTCATTTAACCCTCCGTTTTTAATACTTATTTCAAGAAAAACAACCCTTATAAATCTTATTATTACAAAAACTATATGAAAGTTTTAATAGAAAAAACAAATAAAACATTTAATATAGAAGCAAAAACAGTAAAAGAACTTTTAATCAAATTAAAAATAAATCCAACAACAGTTCTAGTCACAAGAAACAATGAAATTATTTTGGAATCAGAAAAATTAAACAAAGATGATAAAATAAAAATTCTTTCAGTGGTGTCGGGCGGTTAAAATGCAATGCAAATTCTGTAAGACAAAACCAGTAATAAAATTAACAAACAGCTCAATTCAGCTATGCAAGGTTTGCTTTACAAGATATTTTGAGAAAAAAACTCTAAAAACAATTAGGCAATATAATATAATTGAAAAAAACGATCATTTAGGAATTGCCTGCTCAGGCGGAAAAGACTCAACATCTATTCTTTACATAATAAACAAATACTTTTCAAAAAGACCAGATTTGAAAATAACTGCAATTGCAATTGACGAAGGAATTAAAGGTTACAGAGATGTATCTCTAAATGATTTAAAAAAATTCTGTAAAACTAACAAAATCAATCTAAAAATATTCTCATTCAAGGATGAATTTAAAAAATCTTTAGATCAGCTAGTAAAAGTTTACAATAAACCCTGTTCAGTCTGCGGCGTTTTAAGAAGATATTTATTAAATAAATGTGCAAGGGAATTAAAAGTAACTAAATTAATTACAGGCCATAATATGGATGATGAATCTCAAAGCATAATAATGAACCAATTCCGAAATAACATTGCTTTATCCGCACGTTTAGGCCCAATAACAGGTGTTGTATCAGATAAAAGATTCATAAGGCGCGCAAAACCATTTTATTTTTTAACAGAAAAAGAAGTTAAAACTTATTCTTTTATAAAAAATATCGTAACTAATTTCAACGAATGCCCTTATTCAATTGATTCATACCGCGGGGAAGTAAGAGATTTATTAAACAACTTTGAAGCAAAGCACGAAGGAACAAAACATGGAATAATAAACTCATTCATAGAAATCATGCCAATTTTAAAAAAGCATTATTCAACATCAAATCTAAAGGAAATCAAGAGCTGCAAACTCTGTGCAGAACCTTGTTCTCAGGATACCTGCCAGGCCTGTCAAATGGCATTCTCCTAATTATCCTAAAAAGATACTTGGAAGCTTAGGTTTGCATCACATTCCTTTAGAACCTTCAACAATAATAGTAGAATGGCAAGAAGGCGAAGAAAAAACTAAATTAGACGAAAAAAATATTTAATTACTTTTTACACAGAATAAAGACTTAATACACAAAAGATACTATTTACACAAAGCCTTTACCGCCATAACCTATTTAAACCAATTGAACCTAAATTAACCTAAATGACAACAATAACGGATGAATTCAAGAAAGATGAAGGTGTTAGGTTAGTAAACCTATTTGATGAGTTATTTTCTAAGAAAAAGGAAATTGAAAATCAATTGGAGGGAATAAGGCAAAATCTTATTTTATTTGCAAAGCAAGAAAATATAAATATAATTTATGGCTCAAACAAAAAAGCTTCTATAAAAGAATATGTAAAAGTGATTTATCCTGAAGACAAGCAGCCAATAATCAACTTATTGAAAGAAAAAGGTTTATACGAAGAATATTCCATGCTATGTACAGCAAGGCTAAACTCTGCCATATTAAAAAATAAAATGACAGACAAGACAATACTTAATTTAACAGTAAAAGAAGCTGATTATAGGATTTCATTGTTAGATAAAGGAGATGAAAATTAATATAAAATATTTGGTATGCAGAATCACAGAGTGATGAATATGAACACATTATCAAAAGAAGATGCATTATTATTTCATAAATTGATGAATTCATTATTATTCTATGTAAATGGAAAAGCCAGTATTATAAAAAATGCCAATACAATAAAAGAATTATTAAATAGAGATATAGCAGAAACTTTCCCAATAAGAAAAAAGATATTTTCAGATAAATATGATTTTATAGGGGCTTACATAAAAGAAAATCCTAATAATCTAAATGAAGAAGAACTTAGCATTATTGCATCATGGAAAAAATATAAAACCGGCAAATTTTTCGTAATAAAGCATGTAAAAGAATATAGTCTATTCTTAAATCCAGACAATCATAAAGTCTACGGAGTAAAAGGTATTACTGATTCTTTTGAAGAAAAATTCCAAGGTTATGCCCCTATTGTGGTGGAAATAACATTAATTCCCTTTAAAGAGCACTTGATTTATGATGGATTATTTATGCCTTACGATATTTCTTTTGGAGGGGGGATTAAAACATCATTAAAACAAGAATCAGAAGAGGCGATACAAAAGTTTGGGATAATAACTGATTTATCGCTTAATCCAGTTGTTAAACAGCAAAACGATGAAGAAATGCTATGCTTCTACATGAAATCTTTTGACAATAAGATGCGTTATGAAAATGAAATAATAACCTTGAAAAATAAATCAAAAAAATTAGAATCTATTTATTATTGTGGGGAGGCAAGATACTTCGCAAAGAATCCAAAGAAACAATTTAAAGAGCAGGGCATAAAAGGGCATTTCGCAGTATTAATCAATAGTGTTGTCGCAAGCGGACAAACAGAAAAAGAATTAAATGAAAATATATCTAAAATAGTTCCAGAAGATAAAAGGGATTGGATTTACACTTTTAGCTTATAGTACTTTAAAAAGCTCTTTTTCAGTTTTATACAATTTTTTCTTTTCAGAAACATCAACAAGTTTTTGCACAAAGATAATCTCTTCTTTTGTCACATTTTTCATATATCATCTAATACTCATCTATATTTAAATCTTTCAGATTAACGCACTAGACACACTGGACAGCCAAGCAAAACCAATATAAACAAAAAATAATTTAATGATAGATGGAGAAAAAAATCAAGGTTTTAGGAACTGAAATATCAATATTTACTCAAAAAGAAAAGGAGTATATTTCTTTAACAGATATTGCTAAAAAGAAGAATCTTGAAGAGCCTAGATTTGTTGTTATAAACTGGCTTAGAAATAGAAATACCGTTGAATTTCTGGGAATCTGGGAAAAAATACATAACCCTAATTTTAACCGTGTCGGATTCGATACGGTTAGATTAAATGCAGGTTTAAACTCTTTTACAATATCCCCTTCAAAATGGATAGAAGAGACTAATGCAATAGGTATAATTTCAAAAAGCGGAAGATATGATGGCGGCACTTATGCACATGAAGATATTGCTTTGGAATTCGCATCTTGGATTTCTGCCGAGTTTAAGCTATATTTTATAAAAGAGTTTAGAAGATTAAAGTATGAAGAAAATGAAAGATTAAAGCTTGGGTGGGATGTAAAGAGGGAACTGGTCAAAATCAATTATAAAATACATACAGATGCAATCAAAGAAAATTTAATACCTCTAGAGATTTCACTAAAGGACGCAAAAATAATTTATGCTTCTGAAGCTGATGTTTTAAATAAAGCTTTATTTGGAAAGACTGCTAAAGAATGGAGAGACCACAACCCTAAGAAAGATGGCAATGTAAGAGATTATGCGAATGTCTCTCAATTAGTGGTGTTAGCCAATCTTGAATCATTGAATTCTGAATTAATTAAAGAAGATATTGAACAAGGGGAAAGGCTCGTTAGATTAAATAAAACTGCAATCTCGCAGATGAAATCCTTGCTTAGCAATCTGAAAGTTAAACAATTAGGGGATAAGAGCAAATTAACAACAGACATAAACATAAAGAAGTTAAAATAACCTTGAAAGCCAATAAAGTTCTTATTCTTATATAGCTATCACTCAACAATTAACTTTAAATATACAAATTACTCATGAAAAACTACTTAGAGAGGTAAAAAAAGATGGAATTTCAAGAAATTATAGTAACATGCAAAAATTGCGAAATTAAAGTGCCTTTAAGCAAGACAAAACCTTCTAAAGAAGGCCCACACGTTATCTGTTTAAATTGCTACAAGCAAATCTATGGTTTAAATGATGAAAAAATTCTTCAGTCAATAGACCCAAATAGAACTAAATATGGTTGCAGTTACTGCGGTTACAAATTCTCAAGAAATAAGGATTTATGTGTGGATAATTGCCCATATTGTGGCAAGCCTGCTCTAAATCAAGACTCTCAAGCAAGCTGTCCAACATCAAATAAAAAAGGAATGTTGGATTATTAATTTGCTAAAAGAATAACTGTGATTTTTATGGATTACAAACACATTGCAAAGTCATACATTGAACTTCATAAAGAGGAGCAGTTAAAAAAACTAGATAAAATACAGGAATACTTAGAAACTAATAAAATTTCTCTAAAAAATAAAAAAATTCTTGATGTTGGTTCAGGCACAGGGATATCCACTGATTATTTTGAAGGTGTCGTTGGTTTGGAACCAGAAATAGAAATGATAAAGCAAGGCTCATACAATGCCATACAAGGAAATGCAGAAAATCTGCCATTCAAGGATCATTCATTTGATGTCATACTCTCAGTTACAGCTATTCACAATGTAAAAGATTTTGAAAAAGCAATATCAGAGATGAAACGCGTTCTAAAGCCAAAATACCTTTTAATAATAACTCTCCTCAGAAAGTCCAATAAATTCGAGGAAGTAAAACAGCTAATAGAAGAAGAATTTAATGTTATTGAAATCCAAGAAGAAAAAGACATAATTTTAATCTCCAATAATCTGTAACAGAGAAATGAAATATACTCCATAA
>CAYHUT010000039.1:0-8176 GCA_964359835.1 Candidatus Woesearchaeota archaeon | reverse complement strand
GATATAATAAAAGAAAAAAATGATTTATATGCTTATGGTGCTGAAAGCAAGTTTGCAGATATGTTTCCTGCTTACCAAAAATATTGGAATGAAGCAAGAGCAAAACTTGGAATAAAAGTAAAGATAATATATAATGAAAAAGTTAAACAAAGAAAGATTGGTGAAAAGTTAAAATTAATAGATATGAAATTCTTACCTGAAAACTATGATTTTCCTTCCATGGTCTTAGTCTATGGAGACAAGGTTGTTACAATTGTCTGGATAGAAATGCCTTTCGCTTTCATGATAAAAAGCAAGGAAGCTGCTAAAAGCAACATGAATTTCTTTGATATGCTTTGGAAAACAGCTAAATCTTAAGTCAAAAAATCAGATGATTGTGGTACGGAATAATCCTCCTTTGTACCAATTTTGAATGTTAAAATAACCTACCTTTTTTTAAAATTAGCTGAAAAATCAATTCGCAAAAAGCTAAAAAGTTCGTAAAAAGTTAATCCCCCATTATTTAACGGCAAAAACATCTATTTATTCTGAAATTTTCCATATCAAATCAAACCATTTTCTGTAGGAGTCGGCAATATCCTTGTTTATTATCATAAAACAGATAGGGGTGTCTCCCTGCCATAAAACATTTACAACTCTGTCTGCATAAACATTTATTACTGCAGGGCTAGAATATTCTTTTGGAAGAAATTTTGTCTCCATTAATCCTAATTTTGTTATTGGCTTGCCTTTAACCTCTGAATCATAAAGAACCTTCATTTTAATTTTTGATTTTATTCTTAATTTGTCAAAACCAGGAAAGAAATACTGAACTGCCCTGTCTTCTTTTCCAACAGCACCAATAAGATACAATGTTTGTTTCTGCTTCAAGACATCTTTTCTCATTGTCTTAAAGCCCTCTTTTCCGTATAAAACATGTGCTTCTGCGTTAGGCATTAAAGGGGATATTTGTTTTCTTAATTCTGGCAGAATATCCTTTATTGTTTTTTCTTTTTCATTCAATTTCTCTTTTTGCTCTTCTATATAACTTAATAATCTTTCAGGGTCAGAAGCCTGGAAGAATTTAACATTATTTTTAATGACATAAGAAACAAGGCCTTTGTCTATTAAACGATTTATTGCTTCATATACTCTGCTTCTATGCCATGAAACTTCTTTGATTAAAACTCCAACTTTGGCAGAACCAGTTCTAAGCAGAGCAGTATAAACAGATATTTCACTTGGTGCTAATCCAATTTCCTGTAATAATTTTTCATCCATATATTCAAGAAATCTTTAAAGTATATAAATCTTATTATTGTAGTCTCTTTAAAGGAGGACATATATTAATATAATCACTAGTATTTTCTATAGAGTGATTAAAATGACCATGAAAAATGTAGATTCTAAGTACAAGAATTATGTTTCAGGAACATTCGATTCGTCTTTACCCTATTATGTAGAAAGGATAATGGCTGAAGGATTAGATCTTATTTCAACTGAACAGGCAGCATTATTAAGGATAAAAACAAAGTTTGATATTCAAAAAAGAGAAGCGCATGGGTATGTTCATGATATTCATAGTGCTTTCTTCACAAGAGAAGGTTATATCTGGATTCCCAAAGAAAATCGTATGTATTTGACTAAGAAATCACCATGTATTACAAGTTATGACTTATCTAGAAGTTCAATAATAGATAAAGGATTGTTCTATATAACTACAAAGATGGTAAAAGAGGCATTAGAGGATTCTTGTCCCGTGAATAAATCTAAAGTTCCAGTCGAAGATTTAGTAAAATGCTCGGAGTTTAGATTCCTATTTGGAGATCAGGCAGAGCCGTATGCCGAGTATCTAAAAAATTTAGGAGTTAAGAATTTTTTCTTTGATAAAGTTTTTACTAAAGGACATACTTATGGTTTTGGAAACACTTGCTTTGTAAAAAAACACGGATACTATTCAGAATCATCTGATGAGCCTATAGCCGGACAATGCGACCTTGGGGGATTATTTTTTTATCTTAGTATGCCTTATCAAAGATATATTGATGGGGAAAACAAAGACGGAAGAAATCAAGGAGTATACATGAATACTAATCTTCTAAACGCTAACGCAGATAACCAAGTGAGGTGGATATCTGATGATCCTAACCACACATATACTGGAGAATTTGATGTATCGTATAAGGATATAAGACTCGCTGTAGACAAACTTGGAAAAAGAGGACTAAGTAGATTATTAGCTAGCAAAAAGCAGATGGAACACGCAGAACATTCTATAGGGATGGGCAGATTCTTTGATCATCCGTTCAAGTACTTATCCTTAGGAAAGGAGTTAGAAAAACTTGCTGAAAAAGAGAGGATGGCAAGAGTCAAGAATGCCTTAAGGAAAAGAAAAATAAAATGTCCTCTCTAATCAACCTGGAACGTGAATTCTTCAAACTAGCAAAAGATTTAGAATCTAAGAAAGAAGTAAAGAAACAATTTTTAAATCAAATAAATAATATGTCTGAAGAATGGATAAACAATAAATTCAGGTTTAGAATCTACGGTTTAAAGAGATAGAACATTCAGTACTTTTTTTAAGGGAATAATCCCCCATTTTCACTAATTCGCTATTTGTATCGTCTCAAAAATTCGAAAAATAGCAGAAGAGTTTAAATAGCTGGGAAGCATATTTTATGGTAAGGTGCTTAGTTTTGGCACAGCGAATTTAAAGAGTTTGTTTGTGCCAATTTAGGAAAATAAGTGCTCGCAAAAAATCGCTGCTGCGAAAAGCGAGCGCATAGTCCATTAAAGCCCATAGCTCAAGAATTTAAAGCTTTAAGGAAAATTACTACTAGTTAGTAGGTTCAATTCCGATAACTTTATAAAGATTCAAGGTTTACTTTTGTATAGGTAAATAGCCAAAAATGGGGAAAAATGAATAAAAAAATTAAACCTATAATTGAAAAAGCAGGACACACACTTACTGGCTTAGCCCATATGGGTATTGGCTTTGTAAAGAGAGCAGATCCTGGTGCTTATCCTGATTCTGATGTTAATAAACAACTTTCTAAACTTTATTTTGACAAAGCGAGATATATTGAATCTGCAGCTCAAAGAGGAATAGATCTTGAAGTTTTTGAAAATGAACTTGGACAGTATCTTGATAAAAGAGAGTCTATTCTTGCACTAAAACTTGCTGGCTTAAATGGAAAAGCAAAAACAATGTTGAATTATTATGATGGTGCAATTAAAGAATATAATGAAATTCAAGAATGCACAAAAGCAGATGTTTCTGATTTAGAATATGCACAAAAACTTGTTAATGATTATAATTTTATAGTATTTGAAAGATTGGAAAAAGATGCTTATGAAGAAACTGAAAGAAATGAAGCTATGAATAAATGGCTTTCTGATAATTTTGTAAATATTAGAGTTGGAGATTTTGGTGCTGATAAACTTGAAAAAATATTAGATGACTACCAGTTCGGATTTGCTGGAGCATTTCAAAGAGCAATTAACAAAAGAAAATATGAATTTAAAAAATCAGCACTTAAGGCTTTAATTGATAGAGAGAAATTTTTAGAAGTTAAAGTTAAAGGAGAGAAAAAATGAAATTAAGAGACTTATTACCCATTGGAACTGCAATTGGAGCAATAGCACTTGTTTATCAATTAGGATGCGCTTCAGTTGATAAGGCTGTAGTTGGTTATAAAGTTGATAATCAATATGGTGTTACAAAAGAAGGCAGTAAATGCAGATTAAGCTGCATTGAAGGAAAAGCATATTTGAATAGGAAAGAGATAAGCTGTGAGGATTTATTGTTCAAGATAAAATGGGATAATAAAGGCAAACAGGAGCTATCTGATGCTGTCAAAGAATTAGAACCATTTAAGTGTGAAGGCTTAGACAAGAGAATTGCTGTTGAGGCTTACATTGAGTAATTTACGAAATGTTTAAAAAGCATTAATTTTCCCAGATTAATATTCTGGGTAATTAGCGTGGAGAGAGAAAATGAAATTAAATTTAAGAGATATTGTTTATACTGCAATAATAGCTGGTGCTTTGACATTAGCTGCAAATGCTTGTAATGATTACCAAACTAAATATTCGGTTATTGGTACTGATAAGAAAGTATCAGTTATTGAAGAAAAATCTTTATTTGAAAATCCTAGATGCAGAATTGGAGCAAATAAAAAAGGTGTTGAATCAGATTTTGATGATAAAATACTCTTGCCCCAAGATGCAAAATTCTACGTAAATGGCGGAATGTATGATGATGGCGATTTTATAAAATGCAATCTTTTTGGCAAATATTCTGGACGCGTATTCCCAAAAGCAAGTAATCAGTTAAATGGGAGCTATGCTAAAGAAGAATGAAAATCATTCCGTATTTAACAGGCATTGCCGCATTAGCTGCTTTATTTTCTTGCGAAGGAAATAAAATGCCTTCTGAATGGAAAACTGTTGATAAAGATACTTATAGAGAAATTTTAATTGGCGAAGTTGGAAATAATTGTTATTTGAAAACTAATTCTTCATATGTACATGATAAAGATAATAGAATAAGAATTAGTAATAATATTGTTTTTATTGTTAAAAGTGAAAAAGATGAAAAAGATATGATTTTTGCATTGCCTGGAAAAAGATTCGATTGTGATTCTGTAAAGCAAACATATCAAGTGTTTGTAAGGCCATTGAAAGATGCTGAAGATTTATATGAAGAGTATAGTTCTATTGATTTAGTTAAGAAATAATTCTTTGCACTAGTCACATTGGACAGATTCTCGACGAATTTATAAAGAATAAACGATTATTTGGTGGATGGATAAGAATTATAAGTTAGCAGAGCTTATTGGAATATTATTAGGAGATGGATGTATATTAATTAAAGAAAATAAGCATTATGAAATTAAAATATCCTTAGATAAAATAAAAGATAAAGATTATATTCCCTTTATTAAAAAATTAATATTTGATTTGTTTTCTATTGAAGCTAAAGAATATTATAGGAATTATGATGGTTGTGTAGATATAAGAATATCTGGAAAGGACTTTGTAAAATACTTAATTGATAATGTTGGTTTAAAATCTTCTCCTAAATTTAATAGGGCTGAAATACCTCAACAATTTCTTATTAAAGAATATTATCCCGCCTTATTAAGGGGATATTTTGATACAGATGGTTGTGTTGCTATTGTGAATAATAATGGAATAAAATATCCTAGAATTGAAATGAAGATTTGTAATTCTCCTATGCAAGCACAATATATTAAGATACTTAAAGAATTAAACTTTAAATTTGGAGCTTATAATATTGGTAACAATGCAATTAGAATACAAATTAATGGTAAAAAGGAACTTATTAAATGGATAAATTTAGTAGGTTCTAGTAATCCTAGAAATATTGAAAGATTGAATAAATTTCTATAAAAATGGTAGCGGAGGTTGGACATTCAGGAAGACCCTTGAAGAGTCGTTCCATTTGAACCAACGACCTTCGGGTTATGAGCCTTCCGCAGCTTTCCCTCGAAAGAAAAAACTTCGACGGACATTTAGGCATTCTTTTGGAATGACTCCTAGCTGTCCTACTCCGCTGATATTAAGGAGAGATGAAGATTATATAAACCTTATGGGAGAGTTTGGAGCTTTAATTTCTCGGTTTTCGAGGAGGGTTGGAATTAGATACTACCTATTAGGGATAACAAAACGAAAGCTTTATAAAGAATTTACCCTTACATAATTTAGCTAAAAAGGAAGTAAAATAATAAAAAAGATGGGGAGAAAAATGCAAAAACTTAATGATTATATAACAAAAGAAGGTTGGAAAAAAGATTGGGATAATACTAAGAGGGATTTAGGGTATCTTTTTGCTTTAAGAAAAACAGACAGAGCAGATGATTTAAAGAAGAATCAAGGGGATTATGCAGGCAATTTTACATTCTTAGAGAAATTGGCAAACAATGCAGAAGCGGTTTTTGGAGACAAGGATCTTGCAAAATGGGTGCCAACATATAGATTTATCACATATCCTCTTTACAAATTAATGGGCGGAAAAAAAAGGCCAATTTTAGCTACAATAACCCCATTTGCAGCACATACATTTGCATTAGATCCGAATATAATTTCACATTTAGTTAATGGAAATCTGGATTTTTTTGATTATTGCAATATGGCCTGGTTAGCTGGTGGGTGTTTGGTTGCTTATGCAAAAGTAAAAAGGAAAGATAGAGAATTAGAAAGAGTTAATGAATTAAAAATAGATAATGAAAATGATTTAGAAAAACTTTTTTATGGCATAAAAAATGCCTCAACTTGCAGAGGATATTGCTTACAAGATATTAACCAACAAGTTAGGCAAAGACAATGAAAATAGTCTAAAACATAAGAGCACAGAAGCATATAAGATATACCAAAAAATGGCAGAGAGAGTTAAAAAATGAACAAGATAGATTTCATTGAATTGAAAAGAATTGAGAAAGATGTTTTGAAAGGAGTTTCTATAAAAGATGTTTTAACAGAAATAAAAACAATTGCAGCATTTGATATTGGATTTTCTGGCACAAAGGTAATTTGCAGTTGTGTTGTTTTTAATTATCCAAGCATGGAAGTTATTGAAGAAAAACATACCATTTCAGAGGAATTAATGCCTTACTCACCAAATTTAATTGCATTTCGCGAAGGTCCACCAATAACTGATTTATATAGAGACTTAGAAAATAAACCTGATATTTTAATTGTTGATGGCTTTGGAGTTTTACATCCAAGCAAAGCAGGTGTTGCAAGTTATGTTGGAGTTTTATTAAATAAACCAGTAATTGGAATATCTAAAGAATTAATTTATGGAAATTTAGATGAAGATAAAGTTATGTTCAATAATGAATTAAAAGGCTATGCAGTAAAAGCAAAAGAATTTGCAAGGCCTGTTTTTATTACACCTGGACATAATATCACAGCTGAAAAAGCAGTTGAATTAATTAAAAATACTGTTGTTGCAGAATTTAAATTACCTTTACCTTTACATCTAGCGCATAAAAAAACAAATAAAATAAAAAAAGAAATGATAGAATCAAAGATGGCCTAATTTGTTAGCCAATCTATATAATTTTTCTCTGATTACGCGAGTATCATTTGGCAATAAATCTTTTTCTTGCTCGAAAACAGCCAACCAGTTGATTGTATCTCTGATATCATTTTCAAGTTCCTTGATTTTTTTAGGGTCTGCTCTGTAGACTCCTGTTGGAACTGATTTTTTAAAGAATCTTGGAATAAATTTTGCTTTTTTAGCCTTTGAAGTTTTCTTTTTCTTCATTATATCACCTCTTATTATATCTTAAGACATATATTTCAGTATATAAGGTTTATTATTTATGGTTGTAAGGCTATAATAACTTATAAATTTACATAAACCTTAGAAAATATGGGTAATAACAAGAATCTAGAGTATAAATTATTCTGTTCTGAAGATTATGACTGGTTTATTGCTGCTAAAAATTGCGATGATGAGGTTAAAGTTTTATATTCTGGAGATAAAAAGGGGGAGGCATACAAATCCATATTGAAAGATATTGGAATTAAAGTGAATATTGAAGAACGTGAAATGAAAGATAATGAAGGATATATTCCTACTAAAGATGATTTCAAATAGTTTAAATATAAGCAGAAAATGAATTCTTTATGCAATATAAAACAATGAGGTTTGGTTTTTTAAGCACCTCAAATAAAGAGCTGATTGATTTAGCAAAAGCGTGGTTTGCAATTTCTCTGGCATTCGGGCTAGCACTTAGCGGAATAACTGTAAAGTTTTTTGAATCATTTATTATTGCAATGGTTGTTGTTGGAACTGGTTTTTTATGTCACGAACTGGCGCATAAAATTGTTGCACAAAAATACAAGCACTTTGCAGAATTCAGAAGTTTTGATGAAATGTTATTCTTGGCAGTTATTATGGGTTTTTTTGGATTTGTTTTTGCTGCACCTGGTGCAGTGATGATAAGAGCAAGATATCATAATCTTAAACAGAATGGAATTATATCAGCAGCTGGACCATTATTGAACTTATTTTTAGCGTTGGTATTTTTAGGATTTGGTGTTTTTGTCAGTGGAACTTTTTTAAAAACATTAACAGGTTATGGTTTCATGATAAATTCTTGGTTGGCTTTATTTAACATGATTCCTTTCTGGATGTTTGATGGAAAGAAGATATGGGATTGGA
>CAYHUT010000038.1:0-8374 GCA_964359835.1 Candidatus Woesearchaeota archaeon | reverse complement strand
GTTAAGGATTATCATGCTAAGCTTTCCTGAAGAATGGTTGAAAAAAGGGGGGAACCTGAAAGGTACAAACGAGAACACGAACAATCAGTAAAAAGAAGAAAAAAAGAAGAAGAAAACACCGAACGATGGTTGAAGAGAAAAACTGAAAAGAAGAAAGAAGAGTGGAAAAAGATAAGAAAAGAGAATGGAAACGCGTAGTTTCAAAAAGGTTAATGAACAGTGAACGAACAAGAGAACACGATGAAAACAACATTTAATAAGCTCATCAAGATGTTTATTCAAGAGTAAACATGATCCAATGATGAGGGTATAAGTATGTCACTCAACAAAGAAAAACAAAGAATCATCGAACATGATGGTAATATTTTAGTAACTGCTAATCCGGGCACTGGAAAGACTAAATTGTTGGCTCATAAATACATCGATTTAGTAAAAAAAGGAATCGTGCCAGAACAAATATTGTGTTTGACTTTTACGGAGAAAGCTAAGAGGCAAATGGAGACTAAGATTCTGGAAGTTATAAAGGAAGAAAATGTGAAGATTGATATTTCTAAGATGAACGTGTACACGTTTCATTCATACGCATTAGACAATATTGAAGATAAAGAAATATTGGATTCAAACCTATTAAGGTACGCGATTTTTGAATACCTCAAAAAGAATGAAGTGTTGAATTATGGCGATGATTACTTGATTGATACAATAGTGCCAAAGATGGCGAATTTGATAAGGTATCTCAAGAGTTTTGGAATAATGCCTAAAGATATTAATTTACGAGAAGTAAAGCTACTGTTAGAAGAAGATGAGAAGAATTCTAAAGAAGAAATGGACAAGTTTTCAGAATACTTTGTAGACATATTCAAGCATTACGAAGCGATAAAAGACAAGCATGGAGTAGATTATTCAGATTTGCTCATCAGATTTTTACAGTTGAAAGAAATACCGAAATTTGAATATGTCTTAGTTGACGAGTTGCAAGATGTAAACGTGATGGAAGCAGACATCGCAATAAAATCCGCCAAGAATGTCATAGCTGTTGGAGATAAAAAACAAGCAATATTCGGATTTCAAGGAGGATCGATACTAAACTTTGAAAAGTTTAGCAATTCAAAACAGTTCGTACTATCGGAGAACTTTCGTAGTACGAATGAGATTTTGACGTATTCAAGAGAATACTTTGTTTCAAAAACCAAAGAAGCATCACACAAAGAAGAACTAAAATCATTAAGAAGTGCAGAAGGACTAACGGGCGGAAAACCAGTAATCTATGATGTTGAGAAAAAGAAACTCTATTCTACAGCATGTGAAATCGTGAAAGGTTTTAAAGGAAAAACTGCGATAATAACAAGAACGAACACACAAATAATGGATATTTGCAGAGAATTAGACAATCATGGCTTAGAATACTCATCAACGTTCTTTTCAGCATCAAAAGAAGCAAAAAGTCACATCATAAACTTTCTAAAAGGGATACTAAGCACTGACGTACAAGAAGTTAAAAATTCGATGTTCACGCCTTACTTCCCGTGCAAGTTACAAGATGCTTTTTCAGTTGCCGATAAAAAACATGAAACTATGGATGAATTGTTGAATAGTTTGCCAGCATTTAAACAACTAAGAGAGTCAATAAAAACAGTTGAAGATGTGAATATCTTATTCAAAGAAGTAATAATTCCGATAAGCATTGCATACGGAAAAGAATACCTCTCAGCAACTATAACAATGCAAAAAGCATACCGAGAAGCACTGAATGTGCTACCTGATAAGACTACTCAATCATTCATGTCTTACTTACACACCACTGACCTGTTATCACAAGAATCGGATATTGAGAAAGACATAGTGGTTACAACAGTACACAAATCAAAAGGAAAAGAATTTGAAAACGTGATATACATACCAAGCAAGACCAACGATAAATCAAACTTTCAAGATAAAACAGTAGAAGCTATATTGAAGACGAAAGGAATTAATGCCAAAGAAGAATTAGAAGAAGAAAGAATAAGAGTAAACTTCGTAGCTTTTACTCGCGCAGAAAAAAATCTTGTTATACTAACAGATAAACCACAAGAATACGTCAATACTGCTTCAGAATTAAAAGAGATGGATGTTTCATCCGAAAACAGCACTGAGTTAAACGAGAGCAAAAAAAGAGCGTATGACTTATTCGTCAACAAACAATTTGACGAAGCAAAAGAAGAACTCGAAAACAAGAAAGAGTGGATAAGAGAATTCGTCAAAAACTACTTCGATACCTTAGATCACATATCCTTTACATCACTACCTGAAAGTGCTTATGACTACTTCATTTCCAGAATTTTGAAGATTAAAGAATACGGAACAGCAGTAAACTTAGGATCAGAAGTACACGATACGGCAGAAAAAATATTAAAAGGAGAAAATTATACTGTTAGTGAAGAAACAAAACCATACATTGAAAATGTCAAAACAATACTCGAAAACGTAAAAAGAGAGTACCCAGAAATAGTCAGTGCAGAATACAACATAAAAATACCACTACAAAAAATAGGGTTTCAAACGCCACTAAACTTTACAGGAAAGATTGATGCAATATTCAAGAACAAAGACAAATACTTAATATTGGATTGGAAAACAGACAAGAAAGAAGAAAACAGTTCAAAACACCGACAACAATTAGAAACATACAAAAGAACATACTCACAAGAGAAAAACATCCCATTAGACAACATAAAAGTGGCAATAGGATTTGTAGGACTGAGAACAACAATCAATACAGGAAGAGTCGATTACACACTCGACGACAAACAACCAATCAAGACAGCATTCGACACGTTCAGCAAAAAAACGGAGAAACTACTATCATGGATAAAAGACACTTCACTATTCTTTGAAGACTTTGTGAAAGAAGACGTACAAGACAATTTATGGAGGAGTGTGGTGGGGGAATATAAAAAATAAAGTGGCATTCTAATAAGAAAAGATTTTAAAGAGTGGTGTTATTCTTTGCAATATGGACTTTCAAGAACGTAATGAAGCGTTGTTATACTTGCATCACTTAACGGGTGAATGTGATGATGTTGATGATTGTGAGTGGTGTGAGGTGGAATAATGATTAACTTGTTTCGTAAGAAGTTAAAAGCCGAGAATAACTACATACCGCCGTACTATACTGCATTGGATAAATCTATTAGGAGTTTGAATAGTGGAGGTATTAAGTTATTACTCGTCGGGGGTCGTGGAGGTACAGGAAAAAGTCACCAAATAAAAAACATTCTTGGTAACGTTAAAGCCGACTATGTTAGAGTGAATGGTGACTTAAGCCCAGCATACTTATACCGTTACTTGTACGAGAACATGTTTAAGATAGTATGGTTTTGCGACGTTCAAAGACTATTAGAAGATAAAAGAAGTTTGGAACTACTAAAAAGTGCAACAGAACTTGAAGAACCACGAATAGTATCCAACCATAACTATAACCATACCAATGATGACTTGCCTAAAAGTTTTGAGTTTCGTGGAAGAATAATACTCGACTATAACAGCATACCGAGTAAGAATTTAAATGATTATAAAGCTTTACTCACTCGTGCTGAGCACTTAACTATTAATCCTACAGTTGAAGAAATGAAAGAACTATTCTTGCAAGTTTGCGTTAACGACTTCGAGAAGAAAGTGGCTGCGGAGTTAATGGAGTTATTGCCTGTTACTAAGTATCACTTGTGGAATTTGAGAACTTTAAGAAAGTGCATAAACTTAAGATTAAGAATTATGCGGGAAGAAGAATGGAGCGGTGAACTAAAAATGTTCGTTGCGGGATTAAGCAGTGAAGAAGAAAAAATGATACAGTCAATAATAGGAGAAGAAAGAATAAAGATTAAAGAGTTAGTTAATCGTGTAGTAAGCGTAGGATTGTGCCCGAATGTTGCTAAAGCTAAAACGAAAATAGGAGAGTGGTTATACTTAGGTTACTTAACTAAAGAAGATTTTACTGATATAATAAGCAAGAAATAAACGGGAGCGTGAATCGTATGCCTAAAATTGTTAGAACTTGGGTTATAAATTTGATTTTTTCCGTTTTGAAAAATGAAAGAGGGGTTAGGGGAGAATTCTATTTTTCAAAACTCCTTATTTGTATATTTCATGTATTAAATCAGATATTTTTTTATTGCTAAATTGAGTTTTAAATCTTATTTCTACTGCATCGCCAAAAAATTGTTCAGCATGTCTAATTTTTTGTTCTTCTTCCGTTCTTAAACTTTCTTCATCAGTATTTTTTGTTTCAACGATGAAATATAGTCTTTTCTTTCCATCTTCAAAATTCAGAACATATGCAAAATCTGGAGAATAACTTTTACCTCCTGCCACTGGTATTTTGATAGACTTTTTGGGGATTTTAGAAAAAACAATGACTTCTGCAATATTTGTTTTTATATTGTTTTTCTCTAATTCACTGTCATAAAAAAGCTCATCAAAAAGATACTTATTGGCCACTTTTTCATCAGAATACAACACACCAACATCAGAAGCGCTGATTTCGTTTACTGCCTCTCCTTTTTCATTTGTAAGTTTTGTAGGATGAAAAGTGTTTGTAACTTTTTGATATCCAACGCCAAAGACATCAATCGCATTATACAAAAGGTACATATCAAATTTCTGCTTCAAAATTCTTATTGTAGAAACATTGAGATAATCATTGATATTGATTCCTGCTTGGGTAAATGCTCCGTGAAGTGTCTTGATATTTATATTAAGGCTTCGTGATAGCTGTTTTATAAAATCATCATACTTCATTGTTGATATTTTTGTGATTTCGTTTTCTTGTATTGATATTTCTTCAAAAAGAACCGCGTGCCCATTTGCTATATCAATTCTCGTTTGCCTATTTACCAGTCCATCTTGAGTGAGTGTTCCTGCATATTGTTGCAAAAAATCTACAAGAAGTTTTTGAAACTTTTCTTCATTTTCAATCTTATATTCCAAAACGACTTTTTGATTCAGTTGTTCCCAAAGTTCTTTGAGTTCGCTGTATTTTTCTGTTCTTATTCTGATTTTCTTTTTCTCATCAGTTGATTTTCTTATCTTATTTGATCCAATGCCTTCAAAAATAAGCGGAAAATTCGATTTGATATATTCAAAACCACCATCCAAAAATTTATGAGATGCCTTAATTACTTTGTTTTCCACTAAATCATCAATAAGGTCATCTTCATCTTTAATACTTGGATATTTTTCAAGTATTTGTTTAATCATCTGCTCTGATATTTTTTCTGGCACATCTTCAAAAGAAATTGCGCCTGATTTTTCATTGATTTCATTGACGAGCTGATCTACAAAATCACGTTCAGTAAAATCAACAAAATAATTGAGATAAAATTGCTCATCTTTTACACGATTTCCGTATTCATTGACTGGTAAACGGAGTCCACGACCTACTTCTTGGAGTTTTGAAATATCACTTCCGCTACTTCTCAATTTACAAATTTGGAAAATATTTGGATTGTCCCACCCTTCACGGAGAGTCCATTTGGAGAAAATAAACCTTCTTGGATTATCCAGCGAAAGTATGGCTCGTTTGTCATGCAAAATCTCTACTACTTCTTGCTCTATGGCTTCATCTTTTTCGCTGTTATCTTTACTAAAATATCCACCATGAGTTTTGCTAATATCGACCAGTGTTTTCTCCAAATAGCTTTTGTAAAAAGTATCTGTTTCGGGTTCTAATAATTTTACTACCTCTGCCTTGATGCATTGTTCAACTGTTTTTTTCAAATATCCATCAGCATTCCTATATTCTTCAATATTGTCGATAAAAAATAGTGTCAGTGGTTTTATTTTTACTTCTCTTTTTAGGAATTTTTTTTCTAGTTCAAAATGTTTACGAATAGCTTTGGCGATCATGGTTTCTTGTAAGGTTTTTGCGTAGCTGTATGGATTGATTTTGTCGCCCTTTTTGAGTTCTAGTCCGTTTGATAACACCGCCGCACTTTTATTGAGATTTTCAATAATAAGATCAGTCATGGCACTATGCACTTTTTCCATACTTTCTTTTTTGGAAAGTTTTACTGTGCGCGTATTATCATTTTCTGTAAGTTGAAATGTTGCTTCTGTTCCATCAGAATCAATAAACTTCACCATGGCATTTTGCCCGCTTGCAAACTCTGTAATGTGCCCGATTACCCCTTTGACAAGGTTTTTATTGAATGAATCAACTGCAGTGAGTGTATAAATAAGATTTTCATATTCTGGAAAAGTAGCACCATAACGAATGATATACTGAGGTTTCATTTTTTGAATGTTTTCCCAAGTTTTATTTCCTTGCGTGAATTTGTGTGGTTCATCAATAATTACAAAAGGACAGGTCACACTAATGGCATCAAATGGTATAGAATAGTTATCAAAAAGTCTTGCATCAAAACTTTTTTGCATAGTTTCGGAATTTATCATTCCTGCATTGATAATCAGTACTTGAATATGATTTTTTTCGAATGTTCCACTGTTTACAAAACTATTCACTGCAGAAGGAAGATATGCTTTCTTGCTTTTTCCTCCTTTCTGACTTTCTACGATATGAAGATTGAGAGTTTTTCCATATTGTTCTTTGAAATGTTCGCGAGAGCTATCGGATTTGAGAAAATCTATTGTTCCGGCTTTAATAGAAAGTGTAGGCACGACGATAACAAATTTAAAAACCCCATAGAGTTTATTGAGTTCAAACATCGTCTTGGTGTAGGTGTAGGTTTTTCCTGTTCCTGTTTCCATCATAATATCAATGATACTACTATCATATTTTATTCTTCCGTCTTGTACTCCGTATTCAGTACGGGTTAATCGGATATTTCTTGCATAGTCCGTCCCCGCTTTATCTATGAGCGGATTGACAAACTGTCTGTCAGTTTCTTTCGGTTTTACGATTTCCAGACCATCAAAAACAGCCACAGTAGCGGATACTGCTTTGCTCTGATGATCGAGATTTTTTTCAAAATTAAATCCTGCCATAGTTAATACCTAGTTATAAAATCAATATCTAGCTTTTTCTTGTTCGCATAGTTTGAGACATTTTCAGCTATTTCTCTCAAAACTTTACTTTCAAAATGATAACCAAAAACAATAACGCTGACTGGATTGAATGTTGTATCTTCATCAATCTTGTTGAGCAGTGCTTTTAAGTGTTTGGTCGCAAATCCTTTATTCATCAAATACAATTTGCCATTGCCATAATGTCCAGTGTACCCATCCAAATCTACATTTTCCAAACTTTCCGTCAGTGAAATATTGTCGTAAGTTTTCCAAGTAGTGAGGAGTATCTGCAAGTCATCACTAGACAATTTACTTTCATCAAAAAGTTTTGTTTGTGCATCAAATTCTTTTGCTTCAAATTCATAGTCTTCCCAAATAGGCTCCGTCTCAAAAATTTTGAATCCGAAATCAAGTTTGTTTTCTCCAGTAAATAAATCAGCTTTTTGTTCAGATGGTATTTTCTTTCCAGCTCTTACCAGTCTTTCTTTCGTGATTTCAAAAATAGTCGGTTCAGTAATTTTCAATTCATTTTTTACAAAATCAAAAGCGGTCTTGTTTTTCTTTGGATCAATCAGCTCTGGGAGTTGCACGAGAATATATTTTCTATTTCCTTCTTTTTCATTGGCTCTGTCTTCGGCATTGAGTTGCATCACAGCATCGCCTGTGGTTCCCGATCCTGCGAAAAAGTCGAGGATGAGGTCGTTTGGGTTAGTTGATAATTTAGATAAATATTTAATCAAAACACTTGGTTTTGGATATAAGAATAATTGTTTTCCTTCAAATAAATCATCAACTTCAGATTGTCCAATTTTTGTAGACCCATTTTTATTTAATAAAGAAGATGGAATTTTTGAAACAGGATCCGACAAAATTTTTTTTAATCTCGGAACAGAATCTCCGGTACTGCCAAAGTATACTCGATTATCACTAATCAATTCCTGCATTTCTTTCTCATCATAATGCCATTGTCTTGTCCACTCTGTTTTATTTGGCGTGATCAATGTATAATAATTCTTTCCATGTGAAAGAGATCTCGCATCGGATTTTCCAAGCTCTGCCGACATCCAATCGCCTCTCGGGTCATTATCAGAATTCCCATAATCATTTTTAAATTCAGTTTTTTCTTCGGGTCTGTTAAATTCAACAATTGAACGATATTTTGAATACACAATTAAAAATTCATGATCGTTTCTAAATGTTTTAACTCCAGAAAAGATTGATTTGTTATCATTACCTTGTTTTTGCCATACAAATTCTCCCACAAAGTTCTCCTCCCCAAAAATCTCATCCATCAAAATACGGAGTTGTGCTGCCTCATTATCATCAATACTCACAAAAATCACTCCATCATCTTTGAGTAATTGTTTGGCAATAT
>CAYHUT010000037.1:0-8607 GCA_964359835.1 Candidatus Woesearchaeota archaeon | reverse complement strand
ATGAAATATTTATTTATACGCCAGATGCAGAATCAAGAATACAAAGACCTAAGAGGGCCTCTGGGTTCGGCTACATCAATGGTGAATTCCATGTCGATGGCTACGGCTACCTCAACTTCAGTGGTCGTTCTCGTGGAGTGCGTATTAGCGTCACAAAAAAAATTTCCACAGGAAATAAAAAATGAAGAATTGGATTAAAAATCTTGGAATTTCATTAGGTCTAGTTGGAATACTTGCTAGTGGATGTTCAAAGAGGGATTTACCAGAACCTAAACCAGAATATTTTGCATGTGAAGAGGATAGATCACGTGTTATAATTAAATCAAATTACAATACTCATTATGGCCACGAATTTTATGCATTTGATGTTGATTGTGATGGAAAAATTGATGCATTGAATGCTGTGGGGCATGCTGTATATGTTGCTAAAGGCTATGAAGAAAATAAAAAAATTTCTAAACATGAAAACGTACAGGAATTAACACCTAAAATGAGAGAGATGGCTACAAAATTGTCAGAATTAAATAGCGAATTAGCTTTTGAAATTGCAAAGGATGGATATACTAAACAGCAAGCTAAGAAGGAGAAAAAATAAAATGGTAGACTATAACGCAGTTGTAAATGACCTTGGAAGAGGAATCAAAGATTTAAGTTTAACAGTTTATGATGTAACTGGAACTGCTTTAACAGGCACTGGAAATTCACTTTATCATCTTTCATTGAGAAAAGTTGATTTAAGAGATATTTTTTCTAGTAATGTAACAAGATGGATAGCTATTGCTGGAATGGTTTGGTTAGCTTATTCACATTCTCCAATCCAATGTGGTTCAAAACAGGAAACACAAGCACAAACTGCACAGATTCAAACTTTAGAGAAGAAAGTTGCTGATTTGAAAACAGAATTGAACTTTCAAAGAAGCTGTACTATTTTACCTCAAGATAATCCGGCTTATTATTTTAGTAAAGGCACTAAACAATAGTCTTTTATATTCTATCTATTTACATTTATATTGCGATGATGAGATGAACACCCGCGGACCTTAAATGGTATGACGGATGGAGTAGCTTCTGAGCAAAACTTTTTTCTTTCACAAAAGAAAAAATTTTTGATAGAAAAAAGAAAGGTGAGCGTTGTTTAATAATTAAAAATGAAATGGATTTATAAGATAATATATCCTAATGGAAAAATTTACATTGGCAAAGATTTAACTGGCACCTTTAGATATTTCGGCAGCCCTGATAGCAAACTTCTTGAACAAGATTTTAATAAAGAAGAAAGAAAAGATTTTACAATCAGAAGAGAAATCTTATGGCAATCTGAAGATACAACAGATGAGGAAGTAAATAAAAAAGAAGTAGAATTTATTCTTAAATACAAATCAAATAACCCGACTATTGGTTATAATCAATGGCCTAAATTTAAATAAATATTTTTATAATCCCAATCTTTCTAATGCTGTTGATTTTGGCTTTACTGCAGTAGGTGCTTCTCCACCGTGCCATGTAAATCTTGGATGCGTTCTTATTGGAAACATTCTTTCTGAATTGTCGTCAAGAATTACAGCTGAACCGCGTTCTGTTGGAAGCTGATTAAGATATTTTTGTATATTACCAGATGTGTAGGCCTGCATCATACTGTTTAATGCATCAACATCTCTTCTTGCAGTTATTCTGTGGCAGATTATAATATCTGTTTGTGTTAAAACATCTGTGTGTATTTGACCAGGTTGTTGTGAAACAAGGACTAAACAAACTCCTGGTTGACGACCTTCTCTTAAAATTGCTACTAATGAATCTGTTGAGAGTGTTTTGTAATCTTTTGGTAAAAATTCGTGTGCTTCATCAATCATTATCCAGACAATTGGTAAATCTCCTTCTTTAGTTTCAATTGTTGATTTGAAATATGAATGGCCCCTTTCAACATCTTCCAGTTCTTCTTCTTTTCTTGATTCCATTCTTTCAAGCATTAGTCTTCTGCAGATAATTCCTAAGACTAGGCATTTAATTGTCCAATTTGTGTAACAACTTATATCTAGAACTGTTGTTTGTCCGCCAGCAATTATCTTTTTTAAAGGTGTTCCTTCGACATCAAATAAACCCCATTCTTTTGTTGCCATTAATCTATTTTCTAAAGCTAACTTGGTTTTTTCATCTAATCTTTCATCTACTTTAACAATTGAAACCATGTCATCAATTGAATATGAATCTCCGAATTTTTCTTTTGTTTTTTCAACTGTTCTTTCAATTGCAATTCCTAAATCATCAAGAATTGAAACGCCGAATGCTCCTGCCCAATCACTTGAATCTAGTTCAGCTGGACGAATTGTGAATGAATGATCTGTTGGAATTCCTTTATCTTTGTATTGTTGGTGAAAACCTGCAGGTGTGTAAATCTGAACGTCTAACCCTTTTTTTGGAAGGTCCCAAGACCTGAGTAAATCTTCATCTTTTTCATTAGGGTATTTCATTGTCCAATAGATTCCCATTGTATCTACAATTAAAACCGCGATTCTATTTGCGATTTCTGTTGGGAGATTAGCCATTTCTTCAGCCATAACACCCATTGTGTAAGAATTATGCACAATTATATCATTTGCTACAAAGTTATGATGTTCTGGCACAGCAATATCATAAACTATTGTTTTTCCTTCAATTAATTTAATTTCAATTATTTCATCCCAAAAAATATCTGATTCTGCTAAAAGTTTTAGTCCATTTTGATTATCAGCAATTGCTATCTGCATTAATGTTTGTCTTTGCGGGGCATATTTTATTCTTTCCCTAAATGATTTTGGATAGATGTAGCCAACTTTTCTTCCAATCTCTGCCCAATTATTTGGTTTATATAATTCCCAAATTTCTCTTGGAATTGTATCTACACTTGGATTTCTTTTTATAGAAATTGTTTCTTCTAAACATTTTTTTCCTTTATCTTTTTTTACTCCAAAGAATCCTATTTCTTCTACATATCTTTTAACATTTTCACCTGTTATTACAATTTCTTCTGAATAAAATATTTTATTATTTAATCTTATTATTTTTTGCCTTATTTTTGAAAGTATACCAAACCTTAATAATAAATGATGCACTTCTTTGATAAGTTGCTTTGATGATGAACTATAAGATATTTCCCAATATCCTTTTGTGCAGTATATACTTCCGTCACAACTGAATAATCTATTTAGGAATAAAGCCAGCTGTTCTTTTTTAAGTTTCATAATTTTTTGCGGAATAAATCTCTGCAATGAACCAGTTCCAAACAATTTATGATTTTCCAATAATTCTCTTATTGTCCTTCTTTTGTAGATAGAAGGATTCTTGCCTGATTTAAATTGACCCCTTTCATTACGATTCGCTTTAAAAGAAATTATTTTAGTATTATACCCCCTTTCAATAATTCTATAATGATCTTTTTTATCTTTTATAAGTTTAAGATTATTATCAAAATCATTTAATGAATTTTCAAATTCTCCTATTATTTTTTCATCATTATTTGAGAACAAAACTGTTTTTTTCATATATCCTTCAGCTATAAGATAAGCAAGAATTTTTATTTCGTGTTCAGACATTGTTTCTTGGCCAAAATTGTTTAGTATTCTGGGTGTTGCTATTCTCGAACCGATTTTTAATTCTTGTATTGGCTTCCATCCTTTTATAGTTAATAAAGGATGTTCAGGAGTAAGTTTGATTTCTTTTCCTGATCTAAGCTTAATCTGAATAATTTCTTCAACTTCCCTTTTAAAGAATTCTGTTCTTTTTAACTTGTTAATTTTTAGTGTTTCATTTAACCCTAAAATATTAAGATTATTGTTTTCAATATCTTTTATAGGCATTAACGAACCATCCTCCATACTGATTAAACTATCTTCCGTAAGGCACTTTCCAGTTCCTCTTTTACCTACGATAAAAACAATATGAGCTCTTGCAACATCCATATAGACTTTACTTGATAAAGAAGTAATTGCACCCATTTTTACGTACATTTTTCCAAGATAGATTGTACCCACTAACCCTAGCGCTTTTCTATCAGATTCAGAACGACCTACAATCACCTCATACATACTAAACAAAACCTTTTTAAAGTTATTAAATGTTTCGTTGTACATGAATGTGCATGTTCATCCTGAAAAAAAAGGAATTCATCATAAAGTTTACCATCATGTAAAAAAACATAAAGGTAAATGGTTAATTGGTGTTTTTAGTGTTGCTATAATTGTTCTAATATTCATGTTATTTGTTAATGTTGCACCTAAAGGTGCTAAAGTTGATAATATTGTTCGTATTGATTATGTTGGTTATTTAGATGATGGAATGATTTTTGATACTAGTTTTGATAGTGTTGCTAAAAATGCAAATATAGCAAATCCTTCTAGGAAGTATGAACCTTTAGAATTTAAAATTGGTTCTGGAACAGTTTTGAAAGATTTTGAAGATGCTGTTATCGGAATGATTAATGGCCAAAGTAAAAGCATAAAAATTGCTGGTGATAAAGCTTACCCATTAATGAATTTGCCAAAAACAATTACAATTAAAAATGCTTATACAGTTTCCATAACAGAATTTGAAGGTGTTGTTGCTGGCGGAAAAGCTGAACTTGGGAAAGACTATATTTTGCCGCAGGTTCCTTGGAAAGTTAAGATTACTAAATTAGATAGTACGACAGGAATGTTAACATTTGCAAGTCAAGCACAAAAAGACGAGATTTTCTCATTAAGACAATGGAATGCAACTGTTTTGGATATCAACGAAGAGAATATTACTTTATTCCAAGATGTTAAAGCTGATACAATAATAAGCTTGCCTGATGGAAGAAATGGTAGGGTTGTAAAAGTAACTGATACAGAATACTTTGTTGATTTTGTTTATCCTCTTGGGGGAAAAGACTTGAATTTTAATATCACTTTAATTGAGATAAAGAAGTAATGCAATTATTATTCTTTTGAATATAAATATATTTAAAGGATTAAGACTTCTTTATTCTATGGCAGATAATAAAACTATTGATGATAAAATAGATCCATATGATTTAAGCACTAGAAAACCTAGAAGTTTTGTTGATGAAGGAGAGGGTGTTAATCCTTATGATTTAGGACAGATTCGTGCTTATATGAATAGGTTTAGGGAAACTAAGAAATCTAGTTATAGAATAAGTAGAGATCCTTACAATATTTCTTCATGGAGAAGATAAAATTATTTAACGACTTCAAGGTCACCGAATCTGCCGACCATTAGCTGCTTTTGACCCTGCCATTCATTTACATAGCCATTTCTTATTCTTATTGTGTTTCCAGCTTTTACCTTATCTATTTCTTCATTCCAGAGTGTTAGTTTAACTTCTCCTGATTCGTCTTGTAGCATCGCATTTGCTACACGGCCAATTTTACCTGACTTATTAAATTCATATACATTGCTTATAGAAATTATCGAGGCCTCAATTGCGACTTTTCCCTGCTTGGGTATTAGTTCAGAAATTTTTGTCATTTATTTTCACCTTTTTTGTAAATATTAATTCTCTAATTTATAAACATTTATTCTTTCGACAACATATGTTCGTATCCACTTCATTGTAGTTCTGTCTATTCTAGACATACTGAAAAATCATGAGATGATTTTTGGTATTCCGAAAAGCTTCGTTTTTCTAGGATTTTGATAGAAAGTTTTAATCAATTAAAAAAATTAATTTAACGATTTAACCATTCTATTTCTTCTTCGGAAAGTTCTAGAGAATATTGAATTTCTGGGTTTTTTAAGATTGATTGATATATTGGAAAATTTTTTATTATATATTTCGGGCTTTTGTGAACAATTGGAGCAATTTTTTTAGCAATTGAATTTCTTTTTCCATATTTCATATTTGCCTGCCATATCATTAAACCGCGCATGCTTCTCCTGTAAGTTGTTGCAGAGGGTTTTTTAGTTTCTCTTGCAAGTGAGACTCCGGCTGTCATCAAACTGTTTTGATAAACCAAGAAACGCCAATGTTGCCTTCTCATTATTCTTGAACGAAATATATCTGCTTTTGAAAGCGCATCATAAGCTCTTACAAGCTCTTCTGGTTTTGTATATTCATAAGGAATATTTTCATCAATCCATTGGAAGCATTCATCTAATTCCATACCAACAGTATCTAATGCTCTTTGTGATAATAAAGCATCTTTTGTTTTTAGAATTATTTTTAAAGCATTTTGAATAGCTGTTTCGGGATTTCTATCTTGTAAATCTTTTATATCTAGTTCTTGTTTTATTGCGGTATAAACTTGTAAATCATTAATTGCTGCACGGATATCACCGTCAACTCTTCTTGAAAGTGTTTTTAGTTGCAATTCGTCAAATTTCATATTTTCTTTTTTACAGATTCTTTCAAGGATATCATAAATTTGCTGCGGTTCTGGCTTGTTAAATTCAATTACTAATGCTTCTTTTTTTAGCTCTTTTAATTTTTTTTCTTCTATATCATTTGCAATTAAAATGGCAGGATATTTTGATTTTTTTATTACTGCCAGTAATGCTTGTAAACCGCCACGATCTTCACGACCAGAAAAACAGTCAACTTCATCAATCATTATTAATTTTTCTTTCATGAATAAGCTAGACTGCAGAGAGAAAGAGCCCAGAGTTGTTTCTATTGTTCCTTTATCTCTGAAATCAGAAGCATTCATTTCTAGGATTTCAAAATCAAATAATTTAGATATTAAATGGATAGCTGTTGTTTTTCCTGTTCCAATTGAACCATGAATTAAAATTATTTGTTCCTTATTTTTCAATGCGCTTAGAATTTCTTTTACTGATTCCTGCTGTGGAAGCTCTTCAATTTTTTTTGGTGCATACAAATCATTCCAGATTTTCATTTTTTAAGAAACTTATTATATTGTTTTTGTAGCGGTGTGAATGCTTGATTACTTCTGTCCAAGCATCTTTTAAACTGTCTTCATCCTCTTTTATGAAATTTTTAATGAATTCCTTTTCGAATAATTTTTCCATGACTTGTTTTTGTATAGCAAGAACGGCTACATGAATTTTAAAATCGTGTCTTTTGTTTGGATAAATTGCAGTTATATAATTTACAACCTTATCTTTATTTTGAGTTAGAATAATATGTATCAATTCGTGTATTATTATTATTTCTGCCATCTTAAGATCTTTTTCTTTTCTTATTATGAATGGGGAGGATATTGCACGGAATTCCATATTTTTTACTGGAAAGCATTCAACATCTCTTTCAAATTTTAAACCCGATAATGATTCTATCAATTTAGTTGTTTTCGATTCTTGTTTTTTCCAATGCGTTTCAATTATTTTTTTATATTCAGTCATCTCCACTATTTGTTTTGGTGTGTAAGATTGCAATGCCATTTCAGTAAGCATTATATCTAATGGTTCAGAATATTCAAAATTTATTTTCATCTTTTTTACCTCATTTTTTTCCGAGCAAAGTGAAATGTGCAAGTAAAGATTCAAGCTGAACAAATTCATCAGAACCTTCGACCAAGCGATATTCAATTTCACCGCATTTATCTATCATTGCAAGTTTATTGTCATCTGAAATTTTAAGATCCCATATATATTTTTGAAGCTGCTTTATTATATCTATTCCAGAAAGACCATGATTTAATGCTGTTTCAATTAATTTTTTTCTTGCTTTTATAAAATCTCCACTAACTGCGAGTTCAATTGCTTCTAATAATTCAATTGGTTCGGAAGATTTTGCTATTTCAAGTATTAAAGATTCAGTTATATTTTTTGACATTACTGATGATGACTGTAAAATATTATAAATTTGCCTTACATCTCCTTCTGCATATTTGATTAAAATATCCTTTGCTTTATCATCTATTTTGAGACCTTCTGATTTTTCAATATTTGTTATCACACTTCTTATATCTTCATTAGCAAGTGGCTTGAATTTGAATAATGCGCATCTTGATTTTATCGGATCAATAATTTTTGATGAATAGTTACATGATAGAATGAAACGACATGAGTTAGAATATGATTCCATTGTCCTTCTTAAGGCTTGCTGGGCTTCTCTTGTCAATGAATCACATTCATCTAAGTAAATTAATTTGAATGGAACTTCTGCAAGTGCCTTTGTTCTTGCGAAATCTTTTACTTTGTTTCTGATTACATCAATTCCACGCTCGTCAGATGCATTGAGTTCTAAAAAATTTTGATGTTTTTCTTTTCCGAATAAGGTATTTGCAATTACTAAAGATAATGTCGTTTTTCCAGTACCTGCCGGACCAACGAATAAAATATGCGGCAGATTTTTTTGTTTAACAAATGCCTCAATTCTTGGAACAATTTCCTTTTGACCGTAAACTTCCTCGAATTTAGATGGGCGGTATTTCTCTGTCCATATTTTAGAATCATTCATATAGCGGTTATGTTTTTATGGTATATAATGTTTTCTTTTGTTGAAAATATATGAATTAGTTAGAAATCTTTAAATTGAATAAAATAATTAAAAATAAAATTAAAAAAATAAAAGAGAAGGTTTAATACCCTTCTTGTTCGCCCTCTTCTTCTTGGGAGCTTTCTTCAGCCTGGCCTTCTGTGGCTGGCTTTGAATCTGTCACTACTGGTCCTTGTGCTGGGCCTAAGCTTTCG
>CAYHUT010000036.1:0-8738 GCA_964359835.1 Candidatus Woesearchaeota archaeon | reverse complement strand
ACAATTTATTTTGGCTCATTTAACAAATTTTTAAAAGGAATAAGCAATATAAAAGAAAACACAACAATAGACATTTCAAAACATCAAGGCGCATTAGACAGAAATAAACTCTCTCCAATTATTTTAATAGACCCTGTTCAAGGCAATAGAAACGCAGCAGCAGCCCTATCCATTGAAAAATTCAATAAATTAAAAGAGATTTCAAATCACTATTTAAAATCTTCATCTCATGATTTTTTTAAAATAAAAAAGAAAAATCCCGTTAAACTAAAAAAGAAATTTGACATTGTATTAGAAATAAAGGCCCAAGAAGGCAAGGACGATGTTGTTGGTACTAAAATTTTAAAAGCATTTGAATTCATACAAGAAAAAATAAACAAGGAAGGTTTTGAAGTAAAAGAAGCTAATTGGCAGTTTGATTCGCCAACATTCGCATGGTTATCTGTTAAACACAAGGAAGTTCCAAAAGAATTCATTCATCTTGGTCCACCTCTTGCAGTTGAGGCGCATGTAAAGGCATTTAAGAAGAAATACAAAAATACATTTGAAAAGCATAATAGAGTCGCTGTTAAACTAAAAAGAAAGAACTACAAAATCAAAGATTTCACAAAAGCAATTATAAAAGATGAATATGTAAAAGAAAAAGTAAAGAATATAAAATTACTTTAGAACCAAGTCTTCTTTATTGGTGGATAGATTAAACAAATTACTATTAATTCAAGATATCCGACCCATAAATAAGGCACTGCAAAGAAGCTTAAACTTTTCACGAACAGTAAAACTGTTATTAACAAATCTAAAACAATTCCAACTGCAACAAAAATCAAGCTGACTCTAAAGCCTTCTTTAACTGTTAAATTTGTATGTTTTCCCTTAAAATATAACCATAAGCAGAATGCTGCCAAAGGTATTAACACAAGATAATGCACAAAATAAGTCGTAGTTGTATTTAATTTAAATCCAAACATCAAAATGCTAATCTCAAAGAAAATTAAAACCCACAATAACGCGCCTGTTAATATCGCTCTTTTGTTTTCCATGGCAATTCAATGGTATAAACTATATTTAAAGGTTTTTAGAATATATCCTTTCTTAGCAGTAGTAACAAAATAGAAAGGTTTATAAATAATCAATTATTATAAAATATATCAAATTTCAAGATAAAAACTTGAAGAGGTAAATAAAAATGGATATTCAAACACAAATCGAACAAGCAGTCACTAACGGAAGAGGATATAATAGAACAGGTTCTGGATTCGGAAATTCTGAAACAGATTCTGATGCAGCTTTACAAGCAAGATTAGCTTGGATCGAAGGAGAAGTATCACAAAAAAAATATGGCCTATTTTATAATCCTAATTTTGAATCTGATAGCGAATTAACACAATTAGACAATGACTTGAAAAATCTTGGATATAAAGATACAGTAACTACACCTGAACAAGTTGAACAGGCTTTAAAGATAAAAAGATATTTAGTAAGTTTGGCTACAGAAGTATTTAAAATGCATGCTCCAAAAAAATTAGAAGTTGATAGTGAATTTGGATTACTATTAAAGAAAGATTATTCTAATTTAGACGGTTTTATTTTAAAAGAAGAATTTCCATTAGAACAAAAATATTTTTTGGGTGGAAATTTGTCTGACTTCGTAGCTCCTTTGTTAGCTAAGAAAGAAGTATATAAAACCAATAATGTTAAAAGTCCAAAAAAATATATAGTTGTTTCCGGAGAGTTTAACGAAAAACCTTCAAAGAAACATTAATTTTTATTTTTAAACATTTTTTCTCACCAATCAGCTAACAGAAAAGCTTATAAATAATCAAACAACATATAATCTACCCAAAATAGTTCTGAGGGATGATATTGATGGAAGGAAAAGTACTAAAAACCGGTACAACAACACTAGGAATTGTTTGTAAAGACGCTATAATACTAGCCGCAGATAAAAAAGCAACAGGTGGTAATTTTGTCGCATCTGTTAAGATGGATAAAGTCATTGCTATAAATGATGATTTTGCTTTAACAACTGCAGGTACAGTTTCTGATATTCAATTATTTGTAAAATTAATCAAAGCTCAAGTAAAATTAGATGAGTTAAGAAAAGGTAAAAAATTAAAGATGAAGGAAATAGTAAATTATCTAGCTAATGTAATGTATTCTGGTGCAAGGCAATACTTCCCAGCAATAACAGGTTTTTTAATAGCAGGCAGAGATAATGAAGGTCTTCATTTATACGAATTAAATTTTGATGGTTCAATTGCAAAGCATGAAGACTTTGTAGCAGATGGTTCAGGTATGATGTACGCAATAGGCGTTCTTGAATCAAGCTGGAAAAAAGATTTATCTATTGATGAAGCAACTAAATTAGCTATTAAAGCAATTAGCGCTTCAATACAGCGTGATACTGCATCAGGTGGCGGAATTGATGTAATGGTTATATCCAAAGATGGGGTTAAGAAAGTATTTACAAAACAACTTGACACAAGAATAACAGCATAAGTTCTTGTTTTTTTGTGTTTAATTATAATAATTTAGGAGGAATAGGGTTCTCTTCCCGTAATTTGTTGGGACTAAGCGTAAGCGCATGTCCCTCTCGATAGCAGGTGTACTGGAAAATGCAAAGCATTTCCGGTGTGTCGAAAAGCTATGCTTTTCCAACAGGAGCCGAAACTACCACGTGGTAAAAATATTAGATGAAGTAATGAAGGACATCCCAAAAGATGCCCAAATAGAAGACATTGGCTTTGAAGGTGCAAATATTGTTTTATATTCAAAGAATAAAACATTTGTATTGAATAGCCACGACATAGTTAGAAAAATAGTTGATAATATTAAAAAGAGAGTTGAGCTAAGACCAGACCCATCATTGTGCTTAGATCCAGAAAAAGCCGACCCAATTATTAGAAAAATAATTACAGAAGAAGCTGGCGAAGTAAACCTATTATTTGACGCTCAAAGATCAAGAGTTATTGTAGAAGCAGAAAAACCAGGCATAGTAATTGGAAAAGCCGGTGAAATTTTAAAAGAAATAAAGGAAAAAACATTCTGGGTGGCAACAGTTCGAAGAATCCCCCCAATTAGAAGCCCATTAATTGAAAATATAAGAAGAGTTTTATATGAAAACAGCGATTACAGAAGAAAATTCTTAAATAAAATCGGAAAGAAAATTTATGATGATTGGGAAAAATCAAAAAGAGATGAATGGATTAGAATCTCAGTTCTTGGCGCAGGTAGAGAAGTTGGCCGTTCTTGTTTTTTATTGCAAACACCCCATTCAAGAGTTTTATTAGATTGCGGTTTAAATGTTGCAGCAAATACTCCTGAAACAATGTTCCCAATTTTCCAAGCACCTGAATTTAAAATCGAAGATTTAGATGCAGTTATAATCAGCCATCCTCACTTAGACCATGTCGGAGTTTTACCTTATTTATTCAAGATGGGTTACAGGGGGCCTGTTTATTGTACTGCTCCAACAAGAGATGTCGGCGCATTATTAACATTAGATTATATTGGCTTAAGTGAAAAAGAAGGCTCTGATGCAATTTATGGTTCAGTAGATGTAAAAGAAATGGTCAAGCACACAATCTGCTTAAATTACGAAGAAGTAACAGATATTACAAAAGATATTAGAATTACTTTTTACAATGCCGGTCACAACATAGGCTCATCTTTAGTTCATATTCACATTGGAAATGGTTTACATAATTTCCTTTACACAGGAGATTTCAACTATGAAACAAGCAACTTATTAGGTTCAGCAGAAACACAATTCCCAAGATTAGAAAGTGTAATGATGGAAAGCACTTACGGTAAAGCAGCAGATGTTGGTTTATCAAGGCATGAATCAGAAAAAATTTTAATTGATATTATAAAAGATACAGCTGAAAAAGAAGGAAAAATCTTAATGCCTGTTTTAGGAGTTGGCCGTTCACAAGAAGTAATGTTAATAATTGAAAAATCAATTCGTGAAGGCTTAATACCCAAAATGCCAGTTTATATTCAAGGTATGTTATGGGATGTAACAGCAATTCACACAGCCTATCCAGATTTCTTCAATGCAAAAGTAAAAAAATCAATATTCCAGAGAGATGAAAATCCTTTCTTAAGTGATATATTCAAGAGGATAGTTTCACAAAAAGAAATGATGGAAGTAATTGACAGCAAAGGCCCTTATATAATCATGGCAACATCAGGTATGCTTACAGGCGGGGCATCATTTACTTACTTCAAGCATCTTGCAGAAAATCCAAAAAATGCAATGGTCTTAACATGTTATCAAGGTCAAGGTTCATTAGGCAGAAGATTAGAAGATGGAGAGCGCGAATTCACATTTACAGAAGGCGGTTCAAAACGCTCAGAAACAACAAAATGTTTGATGCGTATTGAATCAATCAAGGGATTCTCAGGTCACTCCAATTTCAGGCAACTAACTTCATGGGTGCAGCACTTAGAACCTCGCCCAAAAAAGATAATTGTTGTTCACGGCGAATATTCTAAAGCAATTGAATTCGCATCAACAGTTTACCAGCAGAATAGAATAGAAACAAATTCTCCAAAGAACTTGGAAGTTATTAGATTGAGGTGATTATTCTTTTAGGTATAGCGTTGGTAAGCTTTAAATAAGAGTTAATAATAAAGGTATAATGACAATTCCAGATTATCAAACATTAATGCTTCCATTTCTAAAATTATTAAAAGATGAAAAGGAACATAATCTTAAAGAAGTTATTGATGGGCTTTGCTCTGAATTCAAATTAACTGAACAAGAAAGATTGGAATTATTGCCTAGTGGAACGCAACCTATAATCGATAATCGTATCGGGTGGGCTAGAACTTACATATTAAAAGCTGGTTTAATTGAATCACCCAAAAGAGGTTTTATAAAAATCACAAAAAGAGGAATAGAAATTCTTAATAAGAAACTAGATAAAATAAATATTAAATTTCTTGAGCAATTTCCCGAATTTATTGAGTTTAGAACTATAAAGAGAGAACAAAGTGCGGAAAAAAGCAAAGCATCAACTGAAATAGAAAAAGAAGTTGAAAATAAAACACCAGATGAATTAATGGATAGGGGTTATAATTCTATTAATGCAAGTTTAACTCAAGAATTGTTAGAAAAATTAAGAAATATTGATCCTTATTTTTTTGAAAAAGTTGTGGGGGAATTACTTACTATGATGGGTTACGGAAGATTTGAAGCAACGCTTGGTTCAGGAGATGGAGGAATTGATGGTATAGTCT
Source organism: Candidatus Woesearchaeota archaeon (assembly GCA_964359835.1). Taxonomy (GTDB): domain Archaea; phylum Nanobdellota; class Nanobdellia; order SCGC-AAA011-G17; family GW2011-AR18; genus CAYHUT01. The sequence continues at coordinate 3,494 of CAYHUT010000036.1, read as the reverse complement.
ACCAAGATAAGTTAGGATTAGATAAAATATTTTTTCAAGCAAAAAGGTATGGCGAAGGAAATTCTGTTTCTGCAAGAGATGTAAGAGATTTTGTTGGAACATTGGAGTTACATGGAGCACACAAGGGAATATTTATTACAACTTCTAGATTTCCTAAAGATACAAATGATATTCTTAAAAAAACTTCCAAGAATATAATTTTAATAGATGGACCGAAACTTGCAGAATTAATGATTGAAAATGATGTTGGTGTAAGTACACACAAAATTTATAAAATAAAAATAATAGATTCTGATTTTTTCCCAATATAGTTTGTTAAAAGAACAGAGATTACCCCCTATAGATTTAAAATAATCTCAAATTACAAAACACATATAAATCTATCCAAAAAATTCTAAATAGACTTAACAACCACAACCTTTAAATGTATAAAAAACAAGGAATAACTTGGGTAATAAAAAATGGTAGCCGTGAAAGGAAAACTTCTCAAGGAGCCGAAGGCAAAGAAATGTGACTACTGCGATGATTTCGCAAGTTACAAAGTGCCGGATGCAGGACTTTACATATATTTATGTGGGAACTGCTACGAGAATCCTGAGAGAGCAAAGGACAGCATCAATGAATAATTGAGAAAAATCAATTTTAAAGACATTTACATAGGGCAATTTACGCTTATTTATCACTTATTATCTCAACTACATCTCGATGTTTTAGCTTATGTTCCTTGCCAACAGTCATCTTGGTTTTAACATCTATTGCACGAATAAAATGTTTTCCCAAATCAGTATGAATCTTAAATGCAAAATCAAGTGCAGTTGAACCTTGTTTCAATAAGAAGCAATCAGGCAATGTGCGACCGTACTGATCTTCTAATTTATTTACACCGCCCGGGAAAATTGCAATATAATGCAAGAAATCAAAAACAGCGCTATTAAGCACATCTTGAACGCCTGTTGTTTTATATTTTTTCAAAATACTGCCGTCAATAAAATCAAGGGCTTTGTGCTGCTGTTCATTTAACTTGTCAGCTTTTAAAATCTCAAAATGATCTTCACCAGGAATATATTTAATTAATTCATGCTTTGCAGCTTGTCTCAAAACTAGTTCGGATTCAGCTGAACAGGGTATGATAATATAATCAGGAAATTTCTCTTTTATTCTTGCTATATTCTTTTCAGCTCTAGGAACATCAATCTTATTAGCCGCAATCAACAAAGGTTTTGTTTTTCTTCTAATCTCAGTTGCAAATTTATTTAAATCTGCATCAGTCCATTTTGAAATATCCAAAGGATATCTAACAAGTGTATTCTTGACAACCTCTCCAGTAACATTCAAGCCAGAAAGTTGTTTTGCAATTGCCATATAAGGTTCCTGCCCCTCTTGTTTTACCTGGCGGGCAAATTTCTCCCAGCCTTTCTTAATCAAACTCAAAAACCACATATCAATTTCATATTCTAAAAATTCAACATCATTTAGAGGATCATAACTTAATGGTTCAACAGCTTCACCCTTTTCATTTATTGAACCTGAAATATCAATAACGTGAATTAAAACATCAGCTTGTCTCAAATCATCTAAAAACTTAGTTCCAAGACCAAGACCTTCATGCGCACCAGGAACTAGACCTGCAACATCAAGCAATTCAACAGGAACAAATCTATTATGGTCAATACAAAAACCCTCTCTAGGAACACACTGTTTCTTAAAATCCTTGTCAACGCATTCAATCTTTACAAAACCAACTGCGCGATTAGGTTTAATAGTTGTGAATGGATAATTGGCTATTTCTGCCTCTGCCAAAGTAGCTGCCTTAAAGAAGGTGGATTTGCCTGCCGAAGGCTTACCGACAACCCCTATTAACATCGTATCTTCCTCACATTGCAAATTTCATTTATCATTAACATGGCTTTTTTAAACAAATCTCTTTTATAAAGATTTGTCTTTATTCATTCCACCCAAAATGTTTATATACTCTACAATATCTATAAAACTATGGCTATATTGGACTGGTTTAAGTCCTCACAAAAGAGGTTGGATAAAGCAGCAGGCATAGAAATAAATATTTTTAGGAAAAATTCTCAACTTTTAAAAGATGAATTAAACATGATAGAAAGTTTAAATTCTGAAGTAACTCATTTAAAAAAAGCAGAAACAGGGATAGATAGTAAAAAAGAATTAGAAAAATTTGATGCAATCAAATCTGCATTCTTTAAGGTAGTAGAAGAAGTTGAAAATGTTTATAAAAAAGATAGCAAGATATTTCTAAGCACAGAATATTTGCAGCAAGAATCCTATAAGAGCGAATACAGCAAGGTAATAGACAATGAGCTAGCAGGCAAAAAAGTAGCATTGTTAAATAAAATGGAGCTTTATTCAGTAAAATTGGTTGATGAAGTCGCTGATTTTGTTTCATTAAATGATCGTTTACCCGATGTTGAAATAAGGTCAATATGCGAATCACTTGCTAAAATATTAAGAGATTTGTTAGAGTCAACAGGCGATTTATTTACTCACGCTAAATTCGATCCAGAAACACTGCAGCATGCAAGAGTAGCATATCAAAAATACATAGATGAATTCAATGCGGAATATGCAAAAACACATAAAACAAAAAAGACAGCTTAAATCTGAATCTCGACTAAACTTCCAGAAATCTCAGTTAATTTATTCTCAATATCTTTTTTCAACTCATCAACATTAACTTCATCTCTTTTCTTCAATTCATTAAGTTTTTTCTGCAAAACGGTTTTCTGTGAATTTAATCTAAAAATTGAATTCTCGAATTCAAAAACCTGGTTCTCAACATCACTTTTCTTCTCGGCCTTTTTCATGCTTTCAAGTGCACTTTCATACCTAGTTCTAAGCTGCATTATTTTTTCCCTTGTTATCCTTTTCACCGGAGTCAAATCTTCATCAACATCATCTTTATTAATTGCCTCAATAAAATTCATTATTTTTAATTCCTTATCTTCAAGAAGCGCTTCAATAGGCTCATCAATATAATAATTCACAATCCACATTCTTTTTTTATTATTGGCTTTTTTTAATATTCTTTTTATGCCTGAAAAAAATTCAACAACTTCCTCTTTGGTCTTCCTAGAAAGCTGCTCAGTTTCCTCTCTTTTCTTTAATGCCTCGCCATAAGCCTCTGAATTTCGAAGTTCAATGTATTTTCTTTCAGTACTCAATGGTTCAATTCTTTTTAATTCTTTTTCTAAAATTCCGATTTCACTTTTTATAACTGATTTTGTTTTTAAGGTATCACTCAATAATTTTATTTGCTCTTCAATTTTCTTGAATTTATTATCGCTTAATTCTTTCTGCAAATCTTTTTTCTCTAAAAATAACCTGCTCAAATTCTGAATTGCTTGTGCAACCTCTTTTAATTCCTTGCCGAATAAATACTGCGTTGCATAAAAACTTTTAATTGACTTCTCGGAAAATTCATCAAAAGCTTTTTCTAGCCGATCGCGGCTCAATATTAAGGCAAAGAT
>CAYHUT010000035.1:0-8767 GCA_964359835.1 Candidatus Woesearchaeota archaeon | reverse complement strand
GGGCAGCAATTGTAAATAATGGCATGGGTGTTGTTGTTGCGAGTTCGGGGGATACAAGATGCAGTTCACCAGGGGCATGCGATGGAATAACCTGTACTAATAATATTTTAAATATTAATATAACCACTTTCAGCAGTTATGGCGTTGATAGCTGTGTAAATCTAACTGATTCAAGCACATTTGGAACGAAGATTTCTTATGTTATAGGCTCTACACAAAATTTCTTATTTAATGAGAATACTGTTTTGTGCAGGCAGGCTTATCAGTTTAATGGGACAAATTCTGTTGGCGCAATATTGCAGATGAATACAACTGGTGTTGTTTTAGATTGTAATGGGGCTTATATTGTTGGGAATGGCTCTACTGGTTCAAGACCGGCTATGTTTATAAAGCATAATACCACAATTAAAAATTGCAATTTCTGGAATTATAGTAATAATATTGCTACATCTAATTCAGCTATTGGGGGCGTGAATATATTAAATAATAATTTTACTCATTTTAGAGGAACTAATTTAAGGGCAATTAGGCTGGATAATATTAGTAATTCAGTATATGCTAATAATATTATTGGTGATTTTATAAGCAACAGCGATAGTAGCGAAAGTGTTTATGGCATTGTTCTATTAGGAAGACCTAATATAAGGAATATGATTGTTGAAAATAATACAATCAAGGGGCTTTATGCTAATGCGGGGGGCACTGCTGCAATAGGAATGTATATTCAGAATAATGATAATTTGCCAATAGATACTGTAAGCAATGTAACTGTTACTGGAAATATTATTCAGAATTTAAGTTCTATAACTGCTTTAAATGGAAGGGGTATTTCCCATTTAGGTGTAAATTCAACTTTCCAAAGAAATAATTTAAGCGATATTGATGGCGGGGGTATTATAAGTTACGGGGATTATAATTACTTTTATAATAATACTATAATAAATATCAGTCAAGGAATAATTGTTGATTATACCCCTATTGGGGGGGTATCACGATTATCTTCTCATAACATAATCCGCCAGAATAATTTGTTGAATAATACGGCTTATGGAATTTATGCCATTAATGTCAGCAATTTAACAATTTCATTTAATAATATTACCAATGGAAATTCTTCAATCTATGTTCTTAATGGAAATAATATAAATGTTCTTTATAATAATATCACAAATTGTTATGATAATATGACTGTTTTCATTGAAAGAGATGACGGTATTGAACAACAGAATATTTCCGTTATTGGGAATAGGATTATAAATTCCGGCGGGATTACTATTAGAAATGCAAGTTATGTTTATTTCATTAACAATACCATCGATAATCCTCTTGATACTCTTAGCAGTCCGGGATATAATATTGGTGTTTTATTTAATGGTGTTCCTGTTATGCAACATGTTTTAATACAGGGAAATAATATAAGCAATGTTGCTCTCCCTTCGGGCAGCGGGGGACGCGGTATTTTAATTTCATCTTTGAATTATTTCCTTACTGCAAGCAGGGATTCTGTGAATAATGTAACAATCATAAATAATGTTATTAAAAATGCAACTTTTTCAGGTATTAGTTTTATAGGTAAAAATGTAAATATCAGCAATAATAACATTACTTATTCTTTAAAAGGAATTGCTGTTGGCGGAAATGGCATTAATTACATTTACAAGAATTTCATTAATAATGCAAGTTATGGCATTTTAATTGGTGAATCTGCATATAATATTCCAACTTATAATTATAGTGCAATTGATAATGTAATTCCCAATGCTTCGATGTATGGCATATCTCTTTATAATTCCACTAATAGTTCTTTTATCTCTAATGTTGTAAATGGTTCGCATATTGGATTATTCTTGAATCACTCAGGAAATAATAGTTTTGTTTCCAATAATTTTACATCATTTAAAGTTGGAGTTTCAGAAGTAAATTCATACATGGCAAATTATTATTACTCAAATAACCTTTCAAATATAGGAATTTATGATTATGCATTTGGTTCTGTTGAATTATACAGTGACGGACAAATAAACAAAGAAACAATTGCCTGGTTTAGAAATCAATTGAATAATTTATCTGGAAATCCATTTGATAATATTGTTGTTGGGGGCAAAAGAGTTGCTGTTAATTCTTCAGGATTGCCCCCCCAATGGAATTCCTCTGCAAATATTTCATTAAATAATATTGGATGCAGTTTCTTCAATATTTATTATAATACCACGTATATGACAAGCTACGCTAACATAAAAACAAATGGGATATCTGTCGGTTCTAATTTAGGAGTAAGTTGCACTTTACCAGGAAGATGCAGTGAAATTTCTTGCAGTGGAAGTATTTTAACATTTAATGTTTCTAATTTCAGCAGTTATGCTATTGATACATGTGTAAATCTTTCTGATTATTCTACTTTTGAAGATAAGGTGTATAATTACAGCTTGCAGAATTTCAATGTAAGCAAGAATACTGTTTTATGCTATCAGAATTATAATTTTACAAGCACATCCGGGATAAATCCAATTTTACAAATTAATAATTCAAATGTAAATTTGGATTGCAATCAAGCATCTTTAATTGGAAATTATACTCTCGGAATTTATGGAATTACATTATTAAACTCAAATTTAACTGTAAAAAATTGCAGGATTAGCAATTATTCTAAAGGAATATTCATGGAACAATTAAATTATGTAGAGGGCGATAATTTAATGATATACAATAATAATATTTCATTTATGCTAGAGCAGGGTATACGTTTGAATGATAATATAACCAATAGCTGGTTCTTTAATAATACCATTTATAACATAACTTCTTCTGATGGTTCTAGCGGTTTAGAACTTTCACTAAGTTCTGTTGCTGAAAATATTACAATTGAAAATAATACGGTCTTTAATATCGGTTCAACAAAGGCATTAGTTGCAGGTATACAAGTACATAAATCAAATATTTTTCCATATACCACTAATCCTTCCACTTTCATGAGAAATATCACAATTAGAAATAACAATGTGTATACTATCAAAGCAAGCTCCTTTTCTGCAGGTATTAGCTATGCTTCAAAAGCAGGCAATGTCTACAATAATAACATTACCGATAGTATTGTTGGAATCTTTGTATTTGCAGATGGGGAAAATAGTAATGTTGCAAATAATACAATTATCAATGCTTCTTATGGAGTTATAGCTGGTTTAAATATTTCAGGAAATATTTATTATGCAGGAAATTACACAATTACTGATAATATAATTAATGGAACGCTTACTGTTGATATTCCTGGAATTTATACGAGTTATGCACATAATATAAATATCGTAAGGAATTATATAAGAAGTGTTGTTTTGGGAATTTATGCCCTAAATAGCAGTAATATTAATGTTACAGACAATACCATTAATGGAAGTGTTTCAACTGGCCAAAGTGGAATTGGTTTTAGCTCTGTAAATACGGGGAATATCCTAAGAAATATTGTAAATAATACTTTCTTCGGAATCTCTGTTGTGAATAGCAATAATATTTATATTTTAAATAATAATGTTAGCGAAGCTGATACTGATGCAATTTATCTCTCAGGAAATAATAATGTTTTGATAAAGGACAATAAATTTAGCATGGTTAATAGTTTCTCAAGAAAAACTGCGGGTATTTTTGGAAATGGAACTTCAAGCACAAATACTACAATCAATTATAATAATTTTACAGGATTTAGTAATTCAGTAATTGATTTAAAAAATATGACTGGTGTTGATATAAGGCATAATTTTATTTCAAATTATACAAACAAAACTGCGCTTTCATTTTTTAGTATTTATAATCTTTCAATTGTGAATAATAGTATTTTAAATGGTGAAAGTTTGCATGGCATTACTGTTCTTGCTGTCAATTCAACTATTATAGAATTTTATAATAATACCATTAATGGTACAAGAATAAGTTCAACACAGGGGCCTGCGAACTGGACAATTTTTATTTTAGATTCATTTATCCAGCCAAATAAAACAGATATAACAAGTTATAATAATATTACTAATTTTACACAAAATAAATTTGTCAAAGCTTGGTCCTTGCAGATGAGAGCTGTTGATGAAGGGGGCAATCTTGCAGGAGCGAGTATTTATGTTTATAATTGGATTAATAATAGTTTGGTTAATACTAATATTTCTTATGTAAGTGATAGTAGTGGCTTAACGCCTGCGCAGATTAATTTATCTGCATATTCGTTTAATTTTTCAATTACTCCAATGTATGAATACAAATTAAATTTAAGCTATAATATCACAGGGGGAGTAGTTTATAATATCACTTTCTTTGATAATATCACGATAATTGCAAATACAAGCACAAAAACAATTTATAAAAATATAACTGCAAATAAAAGTTATTTAGCTGAAGCAGGAACAGAATTAATACTTGATTTTGGAATTCCTGTTGTTAGTTTATCTGCAAATCCGACTATAATTACAGAAGGAAATTCTGTTTCATTAAGTTGTACTGGGGCGGATGCATCTATGGCTTCATTATCAATTACAGCTGGAGGAATATTGTGTTCTGGTGTTTCAAGTTGCTCAGCAATTTATTCTCCTCTGACTTCATCTACCGTAACATGCATTGGTACAGACAGTGATGGAAATAGTGTTAGTAATTCTGTTTCAATAACTGTAAATAAAAAAGATAATGGTGGACCTCCCCCACCACCACCTCCTTCCCAGCAACAAGCAGGCACTGTCGAAGCTACATCTTCAAGAGGAAATCTTTCATTAATACAGTTTCCAGGGGGTTCATTGAAATTTTATTATACTGAAGAAGAAGGAGTAATGAAACCACGTTTAGATCTAAGCTTTGATGTATCTTCATTGGCTTATTATAAATCTGTTTCACCAACTTATGTACCTTGGTTTATTTATGTCCTTGCAATTATAACCTTGATTGTAATCACCTTCGTTGGGACGACGGTAACTGAAAATAAAAAGGAGATTATAGATAGATTCAAGCATTTAAGAAGAAAGTAGTTATTTTTACCATAAAATAGCCTGTTTTAGGCTTTATTTTTCTGTTTTGGTTTATTATGCTTTATTATGAAATTAAGGGGCGTTTTGGAGGCTTTTTGGATTTTGTTACCTCTATTGAGTGGACACAATAGAAAGATTTAAATAGTAGTATATCTACTTAGTTTTATCACCTCTTTTTCCCAGGACGGATAGCTTCGGTTATTCTTCCTGGGTTTATAATCTTATGATTTTATATCTTAAGTTTGAGTTCTGTATTAGTAAATGTTTTACATTTATATTTAAAAAGATACGAAAAAGAAAGGGGTAATCTATATTAAAAATTGATAAGAATGAAATAAATAAAAAATTACTTCTTTGTATGCTAAAATTTCTCTTAGAAATTTGGCACGATCAAGAAGTTTTACTTCTTGACGAATTCAGCGTATCCGCAAGAACCACAATGAACTCTATCTTTGTGTACTGCTAAGAACATTCCTGGTCCGCATTTTGGACAGGTTTTTGCACGTTCCACTTTATTGCCTGAAACCTTATATTTCTTCCAACGTTCAGAGCCTTTATGCGGTTTAACTTTTTTCTTTGCCATGTGGTAGTTTCGGCTCCCACCCGCTGTCGAAGCAGGCATGCGCAACTTTGTTGCTTAGCCATGCAAATCAATCGGGATTAGCCTTTAATTTTCCTCCGTAATTATTATTTCGCTGCAGCTGATGCTGCAACTTTTTTACCCTTAGGTGTTTCAAGGAATTTTAATGTTTTTTCATCCTCGTAAATATGAGCAACAACTTTTGAAGTGTGCTGTCCGAATTTAGGGTAGATATGTCTGATTGAAACTAGTTCAGGTTTAACATTTAATTGCTGTGAAACTTGTGATTTTAAGTCAGCTCTTGAGGGTGTTGCTTTTTCAACATGATCAATTTCAAAATTTACTCTCTTCCTTGCCAATAAGGGCATTGCTTTTTCTTTTAGTATTCTCATTGTATTTTTTCCTATGTTTTGTCTCTCATTTGACTGCGGCATTTCTCGCTTTGCTGCGAATGCCTCGTCTAAATTCGAGCAAATTACCTAGTCTTTACTGCATATTCACCTGGTTTTTTTATACCTACTCTTTTTGCAATCTCTGAATCTTCTGCATTTATGACAATTATTCTGCCTTTCCAGTTTGTTGTTAAATCTGAAGTGTGACATTCTGGGCATGTGTCGCCCTTGTCAATGAAAATCTTACATTGTTTGCATGCTTTCTTTTTACCCATAGTTACTCCTTCTTCTTTTTCTTTTCTTTAGGTTCTTCTTTTTCGTCTTTAGAAGCTTTTTTACTCTCGGCTTTTTTAACAGATTCTTCAATCCATTTTAAATTGCCTAAGTAGGGCTGTCTCATTGTCAAGCCGATTTTTGGATTATTAATTTCTTTGTAGCTGATTGCAATTACTCTTGCACGGCATTTATCGCCGACTTTTAAAACATTTTTTGATTCTTTTCCAACAAGCGTTTTATTTTTACTAAATGAGATAAAATCGTCCATTGTTTGGGATACATGAATCATGCCATCAGCTGGACCAATATTCATGAATGCGCCGAAGTTTGTTATATCTCTGATTTTACCTAAAACAACTTCCTGCATTTCTGGTAAATAACTTAAAAGCTTGAATTCTGTTTCGTAGAAAGCAGCACCATCGCCAGGGATAATAACGCCTTCGCCTATTTCAATAATCTCTGAGATACAAATAAGAAAACCAACATCGGAGGCAATATAACCTTCGTATTCTTTGTTAAGGGCTTCTAGAACAGCCTTCTTAGTATCTGTGCCGAATAAATTGGGCGGCACCCTTACGTGTGTTTTTGCTTGAATCTCGTAGAACATTTTATTTTTAGAGAAGTTGGGGGATTTATAAAGCTTACTAAAGAGGGGTTTACTTCAAATAACCGCCCTTTTGAAGATTCCATAAATAATTATAAAGTCCTTCTTTTTTAGAAGATAGTTCATTATGGGTTCCCATCTCCACTATTTTTCCTTGGTTCAGGACAACTATTACATCTGAGTTCATTATTGTTGATAGTCTATGAGCTATTATTATTGAAGTTCTACCTTCCATTAATTTCTTTAAATCTCTTTGAATTTCGTGTTCTGTGTGTGAATCTAGAGAAGATGTTGCTTCGTCTAGAACAAGTATCTTTTTATCTGCAAGAAGTGCACGTGCAATTGAAACTCTTTGTTTTTCTCCGCCTGATAACTTTATTCCACGTTCTCCTACTATTGTATTTTCCTTGTTTGGGAATTTTTTTACTATTCTATCTAATTGCGCGAATTTTATAGCATTCATTACTTCTTTTCTTGATGCTTTCGGCTTTGAGAATTTGATGTTATTATAAATAGTATCATCGAATAAGACGCATTCCTGAGGAACAATGCTCATTTCAGATCTTAATGATTCTTGTTTTAAATCCTTTATATTTTTATTATCTACTAAAATTTTACCTGAATTAACATCATAAAATCTATATAACAATTTTACTAATGTTGTTTTTCCAGAGCCTGAAGGTCCGACTAAAGCTATTTTCTTGTTTTTTTCTATTATTAAATTAAATTTTTTGAATAGTTTATTTTTTTGATAACCAAATGTCACATTTTTGAATTCAACTGAACCATTTTTAATTTTTAATGTTTTTGCATCTTTTTTATCCTTGATTTCCTGTTCTATTTTATTGTATTGGAATAAAGATTCAAAGTCAGCCATTACACGGTAATAGTTTCTTATCCCGTTTACAAAATTATGAAGTTCTCCAGTTACAACAGTGTACGAGGTAAATATGAAAGCAACTGTACCTAATGTTATTTCACCTTTTAAGAATTGTACCATTGCAAAATAAACAAGCGTTAATGTGCCTGTGCTTACAATTAAACTTTGTCCAGCATCAAGATATCTAAATGAATTCCAGAATGATACTAATTTGTTTCGGGTAGTTGTTATAAGGCTTAGGAATCTATTTTTTATTGAAAGTTCTTTTCCAAAATATTTTATTGATTCAACATTTGTAAAAATATCTGCAATATTTGCTCTTTCAATATCCTCTGCGCTATTTAAATCTATATTCGCTTGTTTTTGTTTATTTTGAAGCCATATACTATATGTAAGATAAATAATCATTGTAACTACAATAATTACTGATGAAGACCAGTTTAGGTAAAAGAGAGTTGTACCCACTAAAATTAAACTAAAAACCATTGGTAGAAGGTTCCATACAATAATATCTGTTAATGTCTCCATACCTTTAGCACCACGATTTAATCTTGAGATTAATGCTCCTGTTTTATTAGAAGTGTAGAAATTATGCGATAAGTGAATTAAATGATTGAAAAATTTTCTTTTTAAGTCTAGCATTAAGTTCGCTTCTAGTCTATTTAACATATGAAGATGAAGCCATTTTCCAACTACTTTTACTATAATTATTCCACCATAACAGATTGCAAGTATTGTTAATATTCTTATAAATTGGGCGACATCAAGTGTTTTTGCAGCAAATGCAGTACCATTATCAATTAAATATTTAAAAACAAGTTTATCGAATATATGTGTTCCTTCTATGATTAAAGTTAATACTACAAGTGCTCCAAAAAGAAATTTATAATTCTTTAAAAGACTAAGATAAATGTGCAAATTATACTTAAAATCAATTTCCTTCCCCTTTTTCATTAATTTTTAGAATTATTGCTGTTTATATCTTTTGTCCTTAGTAATTCTCGTAATTTCTTTAACAATTTCTGAAAACTTTTCCAA
>CAYHUT010000034.1:0-8814 GCA_964359835.1 Candidatus Woesearchaeota archaeon | reverse complement strand
TTACAAGAGTATTTTTTTATGCTAAATCCTACCCATTATTTAATTCGTTGACTATTTATATACTTTACTATTCAATAGTAGTTACACTTTATCTTATTTCATCCACTCCTTAACTTCCTTTAATAATTTTAAATCATTTGCATAAAGCTGTCTAATATCAGTAATATTATAATAATCTCTGATTCCACGTTCCATTCCCTGCCCCCAAGCTAAAACAGGAACCTCAAAACCAAGCAAAGCTTTTGTGACTTCAGGTCTAAAAATTCCAGCACCACCTAACTCTAACCATTCCTTTCTAATAGGATCAAATACTTCAACCTCAACACTTGGTTCTGTGTAAGGAAAATGCGCAGGTCTTATTCTAATTTTTTCATAACCCATTTTTTTGTAAAATTCTTTTAAATATCCAATTAAATTTCTGAAATTTGCATTAGGATCAACAACAATACCCTCAACTTGGTAGAATTCGAATAAATGTTTCCAATCAAGCGCTTCATTTCTATAAACTCTGTTAACTGAAAAGAATTTTGCAGGTAAATCCTGTTTTCTTAATTTTGAAAGAGTATGCGCACTTAAAACAGTAGTATGTGTTCTTAACATTACTTGTTTGGCAATATTTTCATCCCATTTTCCACCCCAACCTTTGCTGCCAAAATTTCCACCATGCTCATGAACATGTTTTATAATCTGTGAAATCTTTGGTAATTTGCCCTCTAAAACCTTTTTATTTTTTCCAACAAAAAAAGTATCTTGCATTTCACGAGCTGGATGATCCTGTGGAACAAATAAAGAATCTAAATCCCAAAAAGCTGTTTGAACAATATTCCCTTCCATTTCTACAAAACCCATTTCAAGCCAGATTTTTTTAATATAATTAATTGATTGGTTGACGAAATGTTTTTTTCCACGACTTAATTTCGGAACCTGGCTTTTAACATCATAACTTCTAAACTTTTTATTCTTCCAAGAACCATCTCTTATCATCTCAGCTGTTAATGATTCAATTAAACTTGCAGATAAATCTTGTTTGACTAGTTCCTCACCAGTTTCTGTTAATTTTACAATTCTTTCTTTTTTCTCTTCAATCTTAATAATATCTCTTCTTTTCTTCAAATTATCCAGTGCTAGTTTATCCAAATCATGAATTGAACTAATATCCAAACCATGAACTTTTAATTTATCAATTAAATTTTCTTCAGGGAATCTTTTACCAATTAAACTTTTTCCAATCTCAGTAATATTTAACATCAATTCTTTGTCTTTAGAAGTTTCAATCGCTGCCTTACTACGTAAAACACCAATGCAGGCACTTATCTCTTCCTGGCTTAATCCAGTTTTTTTTGCTAATTCCGATAAGCTTAATTTTTTCTCTTTTAATGAATTTAAAATAACCCTCTCAGGTAATCCATTAACATATTTTTTTCCATTATCTCCAAGAACAACAATTGTATTTTTTAACTCTTCAACATCAACAACGCCCTTATTTTGCAGCCATTGTAATGCACGAGCAACCTCCACTTCCTGTAATTTTGTTTCTTTTACTAATTCTTGTAAAGAAGTATTACTTTTTAGAAATCTGCAAACAGCTCTTTCATTTGCAGTTAAACTGCCCACCAACTCTTTGATTTGCATATATATTTCAATTATAAGTGATTTTTAAAGCTTTCTTATAAGAAAAAAAGAAAAAAAGTAGAATTAACGCTCTACTGTTTGTGCCTTGTATACTGTTGCAGTTTTTTTATCCTCATCTTTTAAACTATCAATCCTATCAATTAAACTGTCAATACCTGCATACAGTTTCAATTGGCCATAAGGGGCATGCTTAATTAAATCATAAGTCTTGTCAAATAATCCCAACCTGTTTCCAAAACCATAATTTTCATCAGCAAGTATCTCAAGTTCTCCTGGTGATGCATCTTTTTTTACTTTTTTAGTTGGCATTGTAATTAGAGTTGTTACAACATAATTATAATCTGGACCGCTTCTTTCAATTTTTCCAGATTTAATACCAATTCCTTTTGTTATAGGTACAATATCTGTTCCTAGAGCTTCAGCTTTTTCACCAGCGTCTTCTCTAAATGCTTTGCTTAATTCCTTAAGTCCTTTTAAGTAAGCAGGTGCATTAAGATAAGCAATTGCGGAATCATTGTCTAGTTTTACAACTTCAGGCACATAAATTAAATTTTCTTCACCAGCACCAATCGCGCTTTTAATATTAAGCTCAACTGTGGGATTAAGTGTTCCATATGCTATTTTGACAAAATCACTTAATACTGATTCGCAGCTTACATAATTTTTGCCATCTTCTTTCAAAACACCTGTTAATGTTCTTGTATCTGATGCAAAATTTATGCCATTCATGCAAGATTCCCAGCCATCTACAATAGATTTGTATGAAGTCTTTCCAATTCTTCTTTCTGCTTGCAATTCAAGCCTAATACTGCCTGAATTTACATACTTAATTACAGGTACTGGCCCAATTCCATAAGGACTTTTAACTCCCATCTTTCTCAGTAACAAATCTTTGTATTTTGGTACAAATGCTTCAATTGCATTTATTTCATCAATTACTTTTTGGTAATTTTTTCTGTCTTTTCTTAAACTTTCAAATTCTTTTGGTCTTATTATTTCCATTTTGCTAAAAACCTCCTAGTTTTTTGCACCCCAAAAATGCGTTGCATTTTTTAGGGTTTCCACCTTCCATATTGATAGAATTATAATATGCTAATTTCTATAAGAATTATTGCGGTGATAGCTCTCACCATAAACTACCTATAAAATCTTTCATTAATCTTGCTTTTTACTCTCTTAGTCGCTTTAATTTTCTCAGAAATAATTTTATGGGCTTCCTTGGCTTTATGATGTATTGCCCCTTTAGCAATATTTACTTTTTCACCAACTTTGTTTTTTGCATTTTTAACTTTTTTATTGATAATCTCAATATTTTCATTTATTCCAAGTATAATCCTTCTTCTGAATGAATAAATAAAATCAACTACAATGAGTATGTAAGCTATTATTAACAAAAATATTGTAATATTGTAATTTAATGCAATGCTAATTAAATAAGAATAATTTTTAATTATTAAATAAGTTATAACTGAAAGAAAAGCCCAGCATAAAGAAAACTTAAATGAAATAATCCCTTTATAATTCCATTTTTCATTAGAGTAATCCCATAATGGAACCCCATATTTCTTGATAAAAATAGAACCTGCAATATATTCAAGAATAGTTGGAATTAACATTACAATAATAATCTTAAAAAAAGAATTAAAATTTGCAATAGAAACAAGATAAATAAATAAAAATGAGAAACCATAAATTGGAAGATAGGGGCCTTTCAAAAAACCAGGATTAATTAGATTCCATGCTGCAATTGATCTAAAAATAACCTCTATTATCCATCCAACAATGCAGCCCAATGCAAATATAAAGAATAATGATGTTAGTTCAATCATAGAATTAATATAAAAAACCCCTATAAAAAGATATTGATTTATTTTTTTTCTTTAATGTAATCTAAATACTTTTTAGGATTAAAATAATGGTGGCAATCATATTTATTTCCATCGCATAATACACAATTTTCAAAAGTCTTGCCCAATTTATTTCCTTTTTCTTTTTCCGCAGTATAACTAATTTTCCAGAAACAGATGCAAATATCTTCAATTGTTTGTTCCATTTGTTTTATCTCTTGCTTGGGGCATAAGGCGGATTCTTCAATGTTTTTTCAAGAGCATGGTCTCTTTCTCTATTTAAACACGCACGCCATTCTTCCGACCTTTTATGAATACAGTCATCAAACTCATACTGGCTTGGATAATTTAATTCACATATTGCTGTTTCATTAGAATAAGTTTCATCACAATCTTTTTTTAATTCAGGAACATGTCTGCCAATCACCTTATTCATTAATTGTTCATCGTAGATGCAAACCCTATTTTGAAAATTTATAGTATTGCCCTCAGGAACTTTAAATCCAGGGTATAAATTATAAATCAATGCTGTAATTCCCACTAATGTAAAACTTATTGCTCCAGCAACAAAACTCTCCCCTAAACCATGTTCTTCCGGATTTTGATTTTCAGCCATTTTATTTCTTTCTAGGTATATTTGATGAATACAAATTGTTATTATCCACAATATCCATTAATTTGTTTGCTTTGTCAAGAGCACATCTTGCAAAAAAAGGTTGGTATCTTTCTTCACAGGTTTTATAACATTTCATTGCATTATTATGGCTACTTTGCCCATCTAAATATTCAGTTAATACATCATTTGCAATGCTTTTTTGATTTTCACCGCGTTGTTCGCAATTATAAACACTTATTACTTTAGGAAATCCGCATTCAAATGTGGCTTCTACAATTATGGGCTTATAACCTTCTTTGACTCTCTCAATTAATTGTTCTGTATCTTTTTTAAATTCTGCGCCTCGTCTTTGACTTTCAAATGTTACATTTAAGCCATATAATACAAAGCCCGTGGTAGCCATAGCCGCTATCGGCGCTCCTAAAATCGCAAATCTTAAAAATTTACTTGGTTTTTGTTGTTCAGCCATTTTATCTCCTTTGAATATTTTTTTGTAATTGATATCTCATAAATCCTTCTCTGTAAACTAAACTTCTGCATTCATCGCGTTTTTTCTCGTGAGGAATTATACAGCTGGAAATAATTCTATCTATGCAATTAATTTCATAATTCATATCAAATCTGTCACCTTTAGAAGCTTCTTTTTCACAAGCAGCAATCTCTTTCGGATAAAGCGCCTTGCATTTATTTTTTTCATGAATCCAGCGTTGCATACACTCTAAATTAAATTGTTTCTTTGTATATGTATCTGGATGATATTTAAAATTCAAGTATTCAACATCTATTACTTCTTCAGCTTCTGTTTTTTGTTCAATAGTTGCAGGAGTTTTTATTTTAGACATAATATAACCCCCAATTAAATCAAAAGCTATTAATCCAACAAGAGTAAGAGGTAAGGCAAAAACAACACCTATGCCTGTTCCAACAGCTGTATATTGAAATTCTTTCAAACTCATGAAATTTTTTTGTTGTTCAGCCATTTTACTTCCAACTATCGTAAATCAGCTCTTTAAATATATTTAGCAAAAAGAAAATAATGTTTAATGGTTTTGCTTTCTCATATAATTCTTCATTCTTTCAATGCTTTTTTGATAAAAAGTTTCTTTGCAGTCTGTCCATCTGCGGTATTTTTCTTGAGATAAGCACCATTCATTACTTTTATAATCATTTTCTTTAGCAAATCTTTCGCACACCTTATTATCACCCAGTTTTTCTTTAATGTCTGTAACTTTTGTAAAAAATTCATTTCCGCAATCAGCAAGTTCTTTTTCTAACTGGCTTTGTTCTTGAGCTATAAAAGAATCAAATTTCTGTTCAACACCTGGTTTATCTTTGGCATGATGTCCTAATTGAACAATATGATAGGCAGTGAATCCAAGAGCACCAAGAGCAACTACAGAAGCTAAAGAAATTCCGCATTGAAGTATAGCCAGAGCATGACCTTTTTCATAACCTTTATCAAATTCAGTTGAATTGCTGTTTATTGGATTTTTTGTCATTTTACTTCCAACTGCCACATAATCACTCTTTTAAAAATGCTAAAAAATGCATGGCATTTTTGGCATGCTCAAGAACCTTGTTCTTGACAGATTTAGCAAAAAGAAAATATAATTACTTCTGACTGAATACTCTTTCAAACATTGACTTCATTGCAGTTGAAAAGAATGGAGTATTTGCCCAGATTCCAACATCAGCGCTTTCATGAACATCTTTGTCATGTGAAATCATGAAAACAATGTCTTTGTTGTCAACAATTACAAAACGAGCATTCATGTCAAGGTCTTTTACCTTGGCAAACTCAGATAATTCTTTAGCTGCTTCTTTTGCTTTTTCAGTTTTCAAAGGAGCTGCTATTTTAATGTCAATATTTGAATTGTGTAATTTTCTGAATGTGCTCTTCATGAATTCTAATTTTCTTACAAGTCCATCAGCAGTTGTTGAAATTAAAACTTCCTTGTTTGCATTTCCCATTAAGGTTAAAATGTGGTCGTAAACATTATTACGTCCTTTGAATGAACCAGCAATATTTGCTGGATCAATATTTTCAATGCCTTGTTTAAAAAGTAAGTTTAATTCAGTATAAACATCTGTTCCTTGAACACTGTCAACAGCTTTGATTTCCAAATCCGCCTTGTCTTTCAAGCCTTTCTTGACTCTCTTTACAATCTCTTCTGGCTTAACAGCAATATATTTAATTGGTCTTCCCAATTTCATTATAATAAAGCCTTTCTTCTCCAAAGATTCAAGAACATCATAACTTCTTGATCTAGGAACATTAGACATATCTGCTAGCTCTCCAGCAGTTGCTACGCCTTTGCTAAGCATGGCTGTCCATACCCTAGCTTCGTAAATATTTAAGTCGAATGCGCTTCTGATTTTTTTAAAAAACTCTTCACTCATTATCATTTTAAATAACTCTCCGTGTTTGTTTTATTGTTTAACGCCTCTTTAGATTACTATAATTATTGTAAATCTTATTTTTTCGCACCTTTATGGTAGTTATGTATATTTATAAATCTTTCGTTTTTGTTGCTATTAGTAAGGTACAACAAAAGTAAGGTTTAAATAGAAGTATATCTTTTCTATTTTATGGGAAACAGCCAAGAAGAGTCAAGACTTTTGGAAGGGAAATATCCTCTTAAGGATAGTTTTGGAAACCCTGCATCTCCTGAATTATTTTTAGGCATTTTTAAAAATAAATATTATTATGAAGATGTGAAAAAATTTGTTAGAAGGGTAGATAATGATACAGGAATACCTTTTTTGCTAAAAGATGAGTACAGGATTGCAAAAGAGATTTTACCTAAAGATTTTCAATATTTTTATGAACAAGAAGGATTTACATCTGTCGGAGGGGACAGAATTTACTTAAGAGGGAATAGATATTATCTCAATTATCAGGAAATTCCTCTCGGTGTTGAATCAAAATCCACTCATTCTTTTAATAGGCTAAAAAATAGTCTTGCTGAAGATATTGAAATTTGTGATTTTATTTTAAATCTTCCAAACAAAAATAGGTCTTTAGAAGAGAGAATGGTTTTAGGTAGTTTATTGGATTTATACAAAAATCACTTATTAGTTTTATTTACAGGGTTGTATGAAAGTATGTTAATTGATAAAAACATAAAAGTTGCAGATTATAATTTAATTCGTAGGGATATAGAGAAAGTAATAAAAGATTATTATCAATTTATTGTAACGGGCAATCCTCCTAATAAGTGTGTAGATGCCAAAGACTTGCAGCATTTGTATTCCTCAATTATACCTGAAAAAGTTTATACTAATAAAAGGTTTTTAGGCAGAGAATTCGATCATCCTGGAAGAATTATTTTATATGCTGGTAACTTATTAACTCAAATCAACGAAAAGAATAAAAAATATGACTTATTAATAAATTTATTAAATAGTTCTGCAGAAATAGGATTGTCCATTCAGACTATTGATAAGATTTTAAATACTAATAATATAAAAGATACTGTTATTTTTGATGTGGACTTTGCAAGATATTCAATGAAAGATAAAAAAGATCCCGAAATTACTAACTACTCTGAATTTGAAAATATTGCTATCCCTCTGCAATTAAGAGATATATTTAGAAATAAAGTAAAACATAAAAATACATTAATAATTGATGACAATCTAAATACTGGTTCTTCAATGTATAATGCTCAAATCGCTTTAAAAGAAATAGCCAATAGTGTAGATATATCTGCTATAGAAGTTGTTCCTATAGAAAGAGTAATTGAAATGATAAAAGAAGATCAACCCAATGCTCAAGTAGATTCTTTAATAAAATTAAGGGAAAGGGATTTAACATACTTTTCAATAGGGTGGTGGAGAGATCAAAAAATCTTAAATAAAAGTAGAATAATCCCTAAAATGATGGGGTTGTGAAGTTAAACAAAGGATTTATATATTTATTTAACCTTAATATATTATGGTAGAAATATTTAATTATGAAGAATGGAAGAAAGGAGTAGATATTCAATTAGATAATCTTGTTGCTAAAAATTATGAAAAAATATATCTTTCTAAAGAAGGAGGATATATGAAAGTTTGGGGGGAGATTAGTAAGGAATTATTTTCACAATATGATTTAATGGAGCAAAGTGAAGATTCTATAGCCAAAAAAAAGAGGGATTATCTTTATATATCTATGAGGCATTATTCTGAAAAAGAATTTCCATGGGAATTATCTGATGAAAGAACTTACAGATTTGTTAATCAATATGGAAAACTTCCTAAACAATTGCCAAATGAATGGGCAAATTTTGAGATTGAAGATAGACAAAGATTAATTAGAGAAGAGACAGAATCACATGATAGAATTATGAATTTTTTTAAAAGGTATAAACAAGAACATTCTAGGGGATGTTATAAATATTGATTATTTTTAAAAATCTATCAAAACATCTTCTCAACTAATTTTCGAGCCTTCTCGCGGTTCTTCTGGTGTTCTTTCAAGAAAACATTTATCTTCTCAATTAAAATAGCCTTAAGCTCACCAGTCAATAACTTTCCAGATTTATAATCCTTGTAAATCTTAGCCAATTTTTTATCATCTTGCTCAAAGAAATATTTCAAATAAAGATAAGAAACATCAACATCAGGATTTCCGCCTTTCTTGCGGTGCTCTTCAAGAGTAACTTGCCCGCCTGAAAAAGCATATTTGTTTATTTTTTTCTTGACTTCTTCAGCAGAATCAGTAAGTGCAATGTA
>CAYHUT010000033.1:0-8860 GCA_964359835.1 Candidatus Woesearchaeota archaeon | reverse complement strand
GGACTTTCACAGCATTCCCGAGCAGTTGGACCCGCCCTTTTACTTGGAATATTTTTGTTTTGAACCCGAGTTGCGGCCTTTCTGCAAATTGGGGTTTATCCCCATCTTTGATGAAACTTTCCAAAAGTTTCCGACAGGGCCGCGTGCTGACCGCTACACTATCAGGGCATTAATCTCTCTATGCTTAACTTTTTTTGATAAATTTTGCTAGCACAGAAAGGTCATCATCTTTTTTGAAAATTGAGGCTCTTTATAAACCTTGCGTTTTCCCCTATTATATAAAGATTATTTAACTATAGTATATATAGCTATTCTGAATAGAATTGCTATGTTTGAAATAACAAGGTTATTTCATTATATGGCTATTCTGGTGGGAAGAAGCATCTAAGAGGACTCCATATCAATTAACCTTTTATATCTTCAGTTTAATCAATCTATATGGAATTAGATAAATCTAAAAAAAATTCATTTAAATTAGAATTAAATAAGTGGATGGAAACTGTTCTTAGTCCTTACTGTTTAAAAAGTTGTAAAAAATCTTGTTGTGATTGCGAGGGTGCTGTTAAAATTGATAAAGGTTACGAACATTTATTTCAAACCTATAAACTAACTAGAAAAAAAGTTTCGGTAAAACCAATGCATTCTATTGGCCCGCATTTATTCAAATTTAAAAAAGATAATCATTGGTATTTTGAAGAAGGTATTTGCCCCAACTATGATTCTAAAAATAAAAAATGTTTAGTACATAATCAACATCCAATGTGCGTTCTTTACCCTCTTGTAAAAATAAATGGAAATTATAGTTTATTCTCAGTTTGTGAATTACATAAATTAAATTTTAATCAAGAACCTTTGAAAAGCCTATTTCTTCTATGTAAAAAATATGGAATAAAATTGGAAAAAGAAAATATGTAAAAATAAATGGTCCCCACCGCCGGATTTGAACCGACAACCTTCCGGGATCTGCTGTCTGTTTTTCATTTCTCGCTCGCAGCGTAAGATCAAACAGTGACTGAATCTACAGCCAGATGCTCCACCATTGAGCTAGGTGGGGGCTATATAAAAAGAAAAATTCTAGACTTATAAAGCTTATGTTTAGTCTTTAATATTTAAATCCAGTAACAACAATCTTGTCAATTTCTTGAGGATGAATTGCTTCTTTGGTATGCGTTCCAAGTAAAGGATATTCACCAACATCAGCCAATCTATTATTTTTAGGTTCGTATTTGTAAATTCCCCTAAGTGTTTCCATATGGAATTTTGTGCCAATCTGGTACAATTTATGAACTGTTTTCAAGCAAGGCCTTGATCTTTCATCCATTCCACCTTTAAATTCAAATATTAATCTTTCGCCATCTTCTAAACTACTTAATTGTTTTAATCCCAATTTATATTCTAAATTTCCATTAATTATTCTTGTACACATTTTAATTTCTCCCTACTATACCCTTGGTTTTCCATGTAAAAGGCAGCAGTTATATAAATCTTTTTAAAAAAATAAAGAACGATTTAATTTAAAAAAATAAAATAATTATCACAAAAGAACACACCAACCATGCACTAAAGTGCATGGTTTGAAAAGGTGTGTTCTTTTGGGATGTCGAAAACAGAAAAAAATAAAGAAAAAAAGGCAAATTGCTGTCAAGAATTTGTTCTTGAGCATGCCAAAAATTGCAAAGCAATTTTTCAGCACTTAATGATGTTTACTTAAAGAAACACTCTTTGAAGTAAACATCTTTTTCTTTGTTCCTAAGCCGAATTTAGCTAAAGCAGCTGGAAGAATAATTGTATCCAAGATATTTACTCTGCCTTCTATTTTATAGCTAATGACTTTTTCCTCGCCTTTCTTTAAGTGTGGAATGTCCCACATTAAGACTGTGTGTTCTCCAACATTCTTTACTGAATTAGGTTTAATCATTCCAAATTCAACTGGAGCTTTAATTACACCAGGCACTTTGTCCATTACTCTTATCTCATCAATTCCTGCATTGCCGTCATTTTTAACAGTTACAAGAACCTTCATAATAGCCAAGTTTCCCTCGGTTGTATGTAATGATAAAGCTCTTTTTGTTACAATCAAGTCTTTCTTCCTTAACAAGTAAAATCCGCCAGCAATAACTACAAATAAGATTGCGTATATTATTGGATTTCTATAATTTGTTGAATAAGCAAATGTTTCACTTTGTCCAGGCTGTAATGCATAATTCCATTGAACATAAACATAACCATCTGCTTTTTGTTCAACTGTACTTGGTGCAGGTTCAAAATCTGTAAATTTACTTTGAAGCCATGATAATTTTTTAACTAATACATTTTCAATTAATGCATTTCCATTATTATTTAATGTTGTTTTCTCTCCTAAAATTAAGAATCCTTCTACTGGCTCTGAAACTTCCTGTAAATCATTATATCTTCCAACAACAATACTAAGAGGCTTATCTAATAATTGTTTGTCGCCCAACATAATAATTACATTTGCTACATAATCCCCTTCCTTTATATTTGGATTAGGAGCTATCTGGAATTCAAGTGTATCTTTTTCATTTCTAATAAGATTCAAAACCTTACTATCTTTGAAAGCTTCACTATTTACTTGAACATCTAAATCAACCAAGTCAATTGGTTTTAAATTTGTTACATCTAATTTAACAATAGAATTTCTTAGAGGGTCAATAAGCGCTTTTCCAACAAAAGAAACATCAACAATTTCATCATATCTTACAACCGTAACAGGTAAATAATCATTAAATAGTGTTTTTGATTGCGATTCAATTCTGTAATTTACACCATATTTTCCAGGTTTCATATTATTTGAAAGGGGTGTGTAAACAGCATTGAATTCAACAGTTTCCTTGGGTTTTAAGGTGAACTTTGCGCCGTCGCTATCAAGTTTCCAATTAAGGTCAATTGACTTTACAACAACATCAGTTTGTGCAGCTTCATTATTAATAATAGTTAAGACATATTTTGCCTGCTGTCCCGGCATCACCTGGTCTTGGACAGGGATATATGTTACGTCCAATGCTAAAGCACTAAATGCTAATATAGCAAGAAATATTGGTAATAAGATTAGGCCTCTTTTCATACTCTAGTAGTTGCATAACCCCTATTTAAATATTTCTATAATATTTCTATACAAAAAGTAACAACAAAATAGAAAAAATAATCAAGCAAAGGTTTATAAATTTAATTTACTTAAGATTTATATGACTACAACAATAGAAACAGTACATGAAGATATTATCGCCCTAAGAAGCGACATAGAGTATATAAAAAGTGTTCTTTCTGAAGATTTCGAATTAAGCGCTCATGCAAAAAAAGCATTAAAGGAAGCGCGTGAAACACCTGAAAAAGATTATGTTGATTTATGATGACTTACAAAGTAAAGTTACATCCAAAAGTACATTCTTTTCTAGAAAAATCAGACAAGCCGATTCAAGATAGAATTAGAAAAAGATTACTTCTTTTAGAGTGTGATGAGCCTTTTAGGTATATTGAACATTATGAAGGTGAAGGTTGTTATAAATTTAGAATTGGAGATTACAGGGCCTTAATAGATGTGGATATTGCTAAAAAAATTATTTTTGTAAGAGTTCTTGATATTCGAGGAAGAATATATAAACAGCAACATTAAAGTAAATTTAAAATAAAAACTAATTTAAACCACCAAAACATAAAAATATTAATTTGGAAAAACAACAATTATACGTAGCAGGTTTAGATTCCGGCGCAATCTCCGCTTATTTCTTGCTCGATTTGAAAGGAAATATAATTGAATTTAAGTCTTTCAGAAATTCTTCACCAGATATAATAACAAAAGAGCTTACAAAAAAAGGTAGAATTGTTTTGCTTGGTTCAGATGTAAAGCCCGCTAGTTCCTTGACAAGAAAAGTTTCACAAAGAATTGGCGCAAGAATTTTAGAGCCATATCACAACCCTGGTTTCTTTGAAAAAATAAAACTTGTTGATACATTTTTAAAAAAACAAAAAACAAAAATACCAATACAAAATAAGCATGAAAAAGATGCTCTTGCATCAGCTTTATATGGTTTAAAACAAATTAACACTTTGCTAGCAAAAATTGATAATCACCTAAAACAAATCAACCGCGAATCTCTTGCAGAACAAGTAAGATACAAAGTTTTAATAGAAAACAAAAGAATAACAGATTCTATAAGAGAAATAGAAAAAATAAAATATTAATTAAGTATATTAAATTTTACATATTTATTCAGTATATTGAAAAGAGAGATTATTATATTCTTCAGTATTATACACACAAACCCCTTGTTCATGCCATAAAACAAATTCATCTATTCCAACATCAAGAGCAAGTTTACTGCAATGTGTACAATAAGGTTTTCCAGCACGAAAAGGCGTTCCTTCATCATCAAGACGGATAAAATATAATCTTGAACCTGCAATTTTATCAGGATTACTTTTTAACGCATCCATAATTGCCCTTTGTTCAGCATGAACGCAACAAGTTTTATCTGTTACTTTTTTATGATATGTTTTTTTAGAGCAATTACATCTTCGCTGTTCTTCTTTATTTTTAGGCGGACTATTGAAACCTATTCCAATAATTTCATCATCTTGGACAATTACAGAACCACAACGAAAACGTTCACAAGTAGCATTTAAAGCAATTTGAGCAGCTTTAGCAAGATATTCAAGCGATTTTTTTTCTTCGTTGTCAGATAAGTATTTCATAACAATTAGAAAAACTAACTGATTTTAAGCATTTCAATTCTATATCATGACTATTACAATATAATTAATCTTATAAAAAGAATTCAAATCGAAGTAATATGGTTGATTACAAACAATATTGTTCTTATATAGAAGCAGAAAAAACATATCAAAGATGCAATATCACAAATAAGCCATGCATTGGAAGTGATTATCCCGATAGTTTACAGCGTGTTAATCTTGAAAAAATCTGCGATTGCCCAGGAAAACATCTTGCTGCTGGTGAAGCAGGACGAATAAGAGATTCACTTATAGATCATTCTGGAAGAAAATAAATCAAATATAACTAACCTTGCTTACATGTTCGTTCTTCTCAACTCTAATTATCCTATCTGCAAAGCTTTCTATTTTAGGTTCGTGAGAAACAATAATTATCTGTTTCATTTTTAATTGAGACAAAACATCTTTCATAATTTCAATCTGCTCAGGTGAAAAACCGTCTGTTGGTTCATCTAATATAATCAAATCTTTTGTATTAATTTGAGTATCAATATTATTTACAACCTGATTTAATGCTAACCTATAAGCAAGTGCAGTTGCAGTTTTTTCGCCGCCAGATAAATTCTCATACTCAACATCATATCCATTTTGTTTTATTGAAGGTGAAAACTCCGAATTAATAGAACCTGAAAAAACCTCAGATCTTACAAGTAAACTCAACCATGAAGAAAATAAATTATTGAATTCAAATAAAACGCGTAACATAACTGCTTTTTCCATTGCCTCAACCATTGAAACAAAACTTACTTCAATAAATTCCTGAACTTTGGCATATTCCTCGACTTTAATTTTAAATAATTCCTTATCAGAAATCTCTTTCTTCAAATCATTAATATTAGAAGTCAAAAATTCAACATCTTTTCTAACGCCAATTGCATTCATCTCAGCATCATACATTAATTTTCTATACTCTTCAAAAGCAGCGCGTGCATTCTTGTAAACCTCTTCAATATCAATCAAAGATTGTATTTCAGAATCAATTTTAAATTTTAAATCATTTAATTCAGAAATTCTCAAATTACATTTAGAAATCTCGGAATTTATTGCTTCAATCTTTAATTTTTTTCTCTCAATGTCTTGCATTTTGGATTTTTTAAATTCAACATCTTTTAATTTAGATTTAAAAACATCAAGCTCTTTCTTAAGAGGCTCAATTAAACCTTCAATCTTCCCTTCCTCAGTTTTAAAACGTAAAATCTCGCTTTCAAACTTCAAGATATTCTCAGCTTCCTCTTTGCTTATGCTCTCCTTGTGTTCAGCTTGAACAATCTGTTTGCACGTAGGACAATTCTGCAAAACCAAAATACTTTCACGAATATGCTCGCGATGTTTTTTCTTTGTGTCATTTTCAACAATTGAATTCCTGAATAATCGCAAATCATTCTCTTTCTGTTTTACCTCATTTTCAATTCGTTTAATATTCTCATAAATAACAGAAACATCATCAATTGTAATCTCGCCGGATTCAATTATCTCTTTCTTAAAACTCTCTAAATCAGTTAATAACCTAGCCAAAAAATCATTCTTAGCTTTAAACTCAGTATTATAAATATCTTTATTCCTCTTAAGATCTGTTAATTTTTTGATATTTCCCTCAATCTCTTCAAGAGCTTTTTTCTTTGCTTCAAAACTTTCTTTAATAACAGCAATTTCTTTATCCGCAGAATCTAGTTTAGGTTTTAACTCATTTATTTTAATTTCATTTTCATTTAATTTTAATTTCTTGTCCTCTAAATCGTAAATTCTAGAGGCAAATTCCTTTCTTTTTTCCTTAATTTTGGAAGAAACAACTTTGGAATTCGCAGAAATTCTTTTGTATTTATCAATACCAAAAAGTTTTCTTACAACTCCTAGTCTTGATTCAGAATCCGCTAATAAAATAGCCTTCATCTCTTCTTGGGGCGTATAAACAGTATATCTGTAAATCAATGATTTTTTTGACAATGAATCAGCAGGATAATTTAATATCTCTAAAACTCGCTGTTTTATTTCAACAGTTGTTAACTTTTCAATCTCCCCATTAATCATTAAAAACCCAGAATCCTGAACAATTCCATCCCCTGATTTCTTTAGAGTCCTTTGTATCCGGTAGTTATTTTCAGAAATAGAAAAATCTAATTCAATTGTTCCAAATTCAGAGCCATTTCTCAGCAAAGCCGCGCCAGAAAGCTCACCGCGTTGCAATCCAAATAGCGCAAAATCAATTGCTAATAACAATGTGCTTTTACCAGCTCCAATATCTCCCGCAAGCAAAGAAATTCCCTCGGGAAATTCAATCTTCTGATTAGTATAACTTCTTATATTCTCCAAGTATATTCTTTTTATTATCATATCTACAATCCATTATCCTTGACTTTTAATCTCAAGCCAAAACAAGCAACTCTTATTTCCTTGTTGTTTTTACGGCCGCAAATAACATAATCGCCAATTATTTTATTCGGACCCATTATCTGCATTCCTCTAAATTTGTGATAAATTTCTTTAGGAACAAGATGCACAAAATAACAACCAGCCCTGTCTTCTTCAGTTACAACATAATAATCCGATTTTTCTTCAACCTCATCTTTAAAACTTAATTTTTTAGTTCTAACATATTCAGTCAACTCTAAAAATAACTCATAAAATTTCTCGGAATCAAGCCTATCGGCCTCTTTATAATACCAAGTCATTTTTATCCGCCCCTTTTATGTTAAGCACATCTAATGCTTCTTTTAAAACACGAATTTCAAAATCAGCTGTTCTTTCACCTTCTAATTTATCCTTGTCTAGCGCATTCATTAATTTGAATATTAATTCTTCAGAAAAAACAAGGTTATTTGTTTTAACAGCTTCTTTAATCATTGTCTCTTCAACTTTTGAAACATCCTCTATCTTTATGTCCATCATTTCAAATTCCTTGCTTTCTAATTTAGAAGTGTTTCTCAAAACAATATAAGCATCTTTTAATTCCTCATTTATTTTTTTAAAATCAATCTCACTTGGTTTTCCAGAGCTTAACACACCAGCAACTCGAATTGTAACAATCTTTCCATCAAAATCTTTTACAGTTTCAAGAATCTCGCGCTGAACATCCTCTGGTTTTTTATTAGTAGCATCAATAACATAAGTAAGCGTATCAACAATCTTTAATTTATAATGCCTTGGAGTTAAAACACCTGAAGTAACTTCATTAATATACAAACCCCCATATTTTAATTCTTCAAGCTCAACAAAATTATTTGGAAACATCGGTCCAGGATAAGCAATATATCCATAACTATTATGATTCTTGCCATAAACTAAATGCGGATGACCCCCAGCATAATAATTAAAATTTCTAGGCAATAAATCCATTGGAAGCCCTTCAATCATCGTTAATCCTGCTGGCTTCAACTCATCCAACAAACTGTGAAACATGAAAATTTTAAATCCAATTTCTTTTTCAATTGGAAATTTATCGAGAGTTTTATAATCTTCAATCTCCAGACCACCTTTTTTGCCAACCATTCCAGTAATTTTTATTCCAGTTCTATCTGTTATAAATTTCAACTTCCCTTCATTTAATTTGCAGACATTTTCAACTAAGCCCGCTTCCTCATAAACATCAAGCATTGTTTTTCCAGATGGTGAAAAATCATGGCTCCCCGGAATAATGTAAATTGGAATATCAAATTCTTTGACTTTATATAAAATTCTTGCAACATCTTTTACTAAATCAATTGACGGTAACGCCGTATCAAACAAATCACCAGAAATTAAAATAAAACCAACCCTTTCTTTAATAGAACTATCTATTGCTAACTCAAAACTCTTCAATCCCAGCTCTTTTAACTTAGCCTCTTTCCAACCGCCAATATGGCAGTCCGCCAAATGGGCAAATTTCATGATTTCAATAAGTATTTTAAGAATATAAAGTTAGTTGTTATAGGATAGAGATATTAAATTAATTGTAAACCCCCTTTTTTAAGTCTTATTTATTTCCTTTGAATAATCCCCTATTATTCTAATCTCAATTTTTGGCTGTTTTTAGTGGTAAATTAGAATAAACTACTATTATTCTACTAAAAAAAGAACTCAGACTGTCCAACAATTATTTTCTTTTTTGGCTTTCTGAGCCAAAAATATGAAA
>CAYHUT010000032.1:0-9116 GCA_964359835.1 Candidatus Woesearchaeota archaeon | reverse complement strand
TTTAAATACTATTTGGTACTACTATCTAGAAATCAATTGCTTTCGGAGATACTGTGTTGCATCTAAATATTTATATATATAATATGCTGTTAAGAACTAGCTTTATGGTTACTGAAATTTTAATTGAGAAAAAAGAGGATGGCACATATAAGGTAGATATTTCTAATAAAAGATATGAAGCCCATAGTTCTAAAAGTGGGATAACTAAAACCGAATCCATTAGCTCATTTGAATATCAATCTCTTGATAGTATCTTAGATGAATGTCTATTGCCTAGATTAAAAGTTGGTGGCCCATATAGCATCCCTTCTAATAAAATGCCTTCTAATGAGCATCATTATGTGCTGTCTAAAATTGAAGATAGTGGTTTATTGAAGGATTGGTAGCAATTTTTTCTCCAAAAGCCCTGGAAACCCCTCTTTTGATTTTCAAAAGCTCTGAAAAACACCATAATTATGTTTTTTGAGCATTGAAAATCCTAGTTAGGAATTTTCAAAAGATTTATATACGACTTTATAGTGGTTATAGGAGTTAGATGGGAGTCAAAATGGTTGATACTATATTAGTAACAGGCGGTTATGGATTTATAGGAACTAATTTTATTAGATATATTTTACCAATAAGCGGTTTTAACATTATTAATTTAGATCTTGAAACTTATGCTGCCAATCCTGCTAATTTAGAAGATTTAAAATTAAATAAAAAATTTTTCAATGTTAAAGGTGATATTGCCGATAAAAATTTAGTAATGCAGATTCTTGATGAAACTAAACCTAAATATATTGTTAATTTTGCAGCTGAAAGTCATGTTGATAACTCATTAAAAGAAAGCAATCCTTTTTGGCATAGCAATGTAGAAGGTGCTAATAATTTATTAGAATGTGCAAGAGATTATGGTAAATTAGAAAAATTCTTACAGGTAAGCACTGATGAAGTTTATGGTAGTACTCCAAGCGGTGCATTTAGTGAAAGTTCTCCATTCAAACCAACAAGTCCTTATGCTAAGAGCAAGGCAGCTGCTGAAAGAATTGCAAGAGATTATTTTAGGAATGGCGAGGTTCCTGTTGTAATAACAAGAAGTTCAAATAATTTTGGACCTTACCAACATCCTGAAAAATTCATACCAAGAAGTATTACTAATGTTCTTGTTGGTACGGGCGTTCCATTAATGAACAAAGGAATAAATGTAAGAGATTGGATACATGTTCAAGATAATGTTGAGGCACTTTATCAGGTTTTATTAAGAGGAAAAATTGGAGAGGCTTACAATATTTCTGGTGGTAATGAATTGCAAAACATAGAGATCGTTAACATGATTCTTGGAAAATTAAGAGAAAATGATAGTGATGAAGATAAACGCAAATGGATCCGTGAGATTGAAGATAGAAAAAATCATGATTTAAGATATGCAATTACTGGTGCTAAAATAAGAAAAGAATTAGGATGGGAACCTAAATGTTCTGGAAGATTAAATGTTAATGGGGTAATTCAATATACTTGTGATTGGTATCTTAAGAATTATCAATGGTGGGCAGATTCAAAGAAAAATGCTGAAGAAAGATATGGTATGGGTAAACTTATGACGCCTTTAATTGAAAGTTTTGTTAAAATTAGATCTGATGAAGATGCTAAAGTAAAAGCTGAAGAAGCAAGGTTGAAAGCAGCTGAAGAAACTGAAAGAAAAAAAGCAGAGGAATCTTCTTGGGCTAATAAAATATAACTAAAAAAATGAAAATAATAATTTACGGCGCAAATGGGATGTTGGGAAAGAGATTAGTTGAACAATTTAAAGAGAATGAATTATATTTATTTGGCTCGAAAGCTAATGGGGATGTAAAGAAATTAGATGTGAGTAATGGTTCAGATATTATTGGGAGTATCCTTAGTATAAATCCCTCTTTGGTTATTAATTCGGCAGCATTTACAGATGTTGATTTATGTGAAAAAGAAAAAGGTTATGCAGCTGTTGTAAATGATTATTCAATTAATAATATGGTTGTTGGTTGCAAGAAAGCAGGGTCTAAATTTCTTCATTTTAGCACAGATTATGTTTTTGATGGAGAATCAAATATAGGATATACTGAAGAGGATATTCCTAAAAATCCAGTAAATGAATATGGTAGAACTAAATTTAATGCTGAAAGCAGATTAATAGGACATAAAAGAGAACTTTATTTTTATCTTGTTAGAACTTCGTGGATGTTTGCTGAAGAAAAAGGCTTTGTGAATGCAATAAGGAATAGAGCACTTGTAAACAATGAATTAGAAGTTGTTTCTGATGAAATTGGTTGTCCAACTTACGCTTCAGATTTAGCAATTGCTGTTAAAGAATTAGTTTCTAATGATAAGTATGCAAGAGGAATATATCACATTACTAATTCTGGTTTTTGTTCAAGAGCAGATTATGCTCGTGAAATTATAAAACAAGCAGGACTTGAATGCAAGGTTAAAAATGTTACTCAAGATTATTATATTGAAAAAAATAAGGGTATAAAGAAAATTACTAGAAGACCACAACTATCTGTTTTAATTAATAATAAATTTCCAGCGCTTAGGGATTGGAAGGAAGCTGTTGGAGAATGTTTGAAAAATATTAGTAATATGGGGGAAAAATAAAATGGTATTTAATTTTAAAGAATTAGAAATTCCCGGTGTTAAATTAATTGAACCAGCTGTTTTTGGTGATGAAAGGGGTTTTTTCATGGAGACTTATAATAAGATTGATTTTATAAATAATGGAATTGATGATATTTTTTCTCAAGATAATCATTCATCATCTTCTAAATATGTTTTAAGAGGTTTACATTATCAATTACCCCCTTTTGTACAATCTAAAATAGTTCGTTGTGTTAAGGGGGGGATTTTTGATGTTGCTGTTGATATAAGAAATGGTTCTCCAACATTTGGAAAATATGTTTCTGCTTATCTTGATGAGAATAATAAATTTATGTTATATATTCCAGATGGTTTTGCACATGGATTTTTGAGTTTAACTGATAATGTAGAGGTTATGTATAAAGCTTCAAGTGTTTACAATAAGGGTTTTGACAGAGGAATAGCGTGGAATGATTGTGATCTGAATATTCAATGGCCTTCATGTCATAAAGATTTTATTTTATCTACTAAAGATGCGAAGTTACCTAAATTAAAAGATGCAGAGGTTTTTGATTATAAAGATTATATAGGTGGGAGAAAATAACTTATTTAAAATGAGAAAGGGAATTATATTGGCTGGCGGTGCAGGAACAAGATTAAAACCAATTACAGATGTAGCTTGCAAACAGTTATTGCCTATTTATGACAAACCTTTATTTTATTATCCATTATCCACTTTAATGTTAACTGGAATTCGCGAGGTTCTTTTTATTTCAACACCTAAAGATTTGGGAAAATTTATTGATATGCTTGGTGATGGTTCTAAATTAGGAATGAAACTTTATTATAGTGTGCAGGAAGAACCAAAAGGATTAGCAGAGGCATTTTTAATTGCAGACAGAGATAATTTTTTAAAAAAAGGAGATACAAGCTGTTTAGTTTTAGGAGATAATATTTTTTATGGTCATGGTTTAACAGATTTATTAAAAGAAGCATCAGCGAATGAAAAAGAGGCAACTATTTTTGCCAAAAAAGTTCATGATCCTAAAAGATTTGGTGTTGTTGAATTTAATTCAAGAGGAAGAGCAATTTCAATTGAAGAAAAGCCATCTGAACCAAAATCAGATTATGCAGTTACAGGTCTTTATTTTTATCCTCGTGATGTTGTTGATGTTACCAGAAAATTAAAACCTTCTGCTCGTGGTGAGTTTGAAATTACAGATTTGAATAGGAAATATTTGAATGCTGGAAAATTAGATACTAAAAGATTAGGAATGGGTTTTGTATGGTTTGATACTGGAACAAATGCTTCAATGTTAAAAGCATCTAGCTATATTGCAACAATACAAGAGGAACAGATGTGCCAAGTTGCTTGTTTGGAGGAAATTGCTTATAATTCTAAGTGGATAAATAAAGAACAGTTAAAAAAAGCAGTAGAACCTATGAAAAATTCAGATTATGGCAAATATATTCTAGGGTTGTTGTGATATTATATATCCAAAAAGTTTATATATGAAGTTGTGCATAATAGAAGGCATGAGCATACTAAAAAAGAGCTTCTTATTAGGACTTATTTTAATTATTTTTAGCATTTCAGTTTTTGCAACAGTTACAATAGACCCAATTACCAAAACCACATTTAATTATGCAGATAAATTGGTTGTTTCTGGAAATGTAATAACTGGACAGGATGTAAGATCATTTTTAGCATTGAGTTTAGTATGCGGTGATAGCAAGAAAACATTAACAACAACTTTTATGGATTTAACAACGGGGGTAAATTCAGGATTTTCAAATTTAGTTTCTTTGCCGGCTTTGTCTGGAACTTGTAAGATTGAAGCAAAATTAACTAGTAACGGAAATGTTTTAGAGACTTCTTATAGTTCTGAATTTAGCGTTACTGGAAATTTAAAAGCTAATTTTGATGTTTCTGTTAAATCTAATTCACAGTTAGGAGATTCTTTTACTATTAACGGGGCGGTTTTAAAACAGGATGGAGCTGTTGTTGATGGTTCAGCTGTTATTAATTTTAAACAGGGCGGAAACATTGTATTTTTAGAGGATGTTAGTGTAAAATCTGGCGAATTTAATTATAGAAAAGATTTGAGTTTAATACCTGCCGGAGATTATTCTATTGATGTTGAAGTTAAAGATGATGCTGGAAATTCAGGATATTATAGTGATGTAGCTACTTTTAGTGTCTTAGATAATTTAAATTTGGAGGCTCAGGTTGACAAGACTTTATATGACCCTGGTGAAACTTTAAGTTTAACTGGAGATGTTAAAAGCTTAACAAATTCCTTTGTTGCAAATATTGATGTTGAAGCTGAGATTGAAGGTACAAAATTAATGGATTTATTACCTGATTCAAAATTTCCATTTAATATTAAATATAATATCCCTAGTAATATAAGACGTGGCGAACATAATGTTCTTATTACTGCTAAAGATGATAAAGGAAATTATGGGACTAGTTCCTTGAAGTTTTCTGTTCGTGCTGTTCCAAAAACATTAAATTTCTTTTTAAATAAATCTGCAGTTATTCCTCTAGAAAATATAATTTTTAAAGTTGTTTTATTAGACCAGGCCAATGAAGTAATTGATGATCAGGTCTTTGTAAAATTATACAATGAAAAAGGCGAATTTGAGAAAAGCAAGCTTGTAGGAACAAATGGAAATGACTTTTTAATAACACCTTACATGGGACTTCCTGGAAATTGGAAGATTGTTGCAGAAGGTTTCGGTTTAGTTAATGAAAAAACACTTATTGTTTTACCCCATAGAAATCTCGTAACAGAAGTAAAAGATGGAAAATTATTAGTTCAGAATACTGGAAATGTTGTTTATGAAGATTATATAGATGTTAGGACTGGCGATAAAATGAAAGGTAGAAAGATTTTCTTGGATTTAAATGAATCTACTTCAATTCCTTTAGATGACTTGTTTGATCCTGGCGTTTATGAATTAAATGTTCCATTTACTGGTCAGAATTTTAGTTCAGTAACTGTTTATGAGCAAGGTGGTTTGTTTTCAGGATTATCTGGAATAACTGGAAATGCAATTGCTAATTTACAGGATTCTGGTAAAAAGGTTTGGTTATTTGTTTTATTCTTGGGATTATTAGTTGCCTTGATTTTAGTTTTAAAACCTTCTAGAAAAAGAGAGGTTTACAGCGATGTTGATAGGTCAAGAGATTATATTGTTGGACAGAAGAAACTAGCTGAATTACAGGCTAAAGGCATAAGAAAAAGACCAGCTGATTTTGGAAAAGCTGATGAGAAAGATGTAGCTGATTTTCGCGATAGAATGGCTCAACAGGTCCAAGAAGAACAGAGAAGACAAGCTAAACAAAGTTTTAGTAATAGGTGGAATAATGACCAGGATAAATATGTTCACCACAATAAAGATTCTGGAAGTTCTTCGGGTAAAGGAGATAGTTCTTCTGGCGGCGGAATGATTAACTGGTAAAATATTTCTTGTATTAATTGTAAAGTAGTTACAAATGAAAAGGTTTAAATAGTAGCGTTTAGTATAAACAATTATATATTATTGTGAGGTATTAACAATGGAACAAACAACCAAAAGTATTGAAGGAATTTTTGATGTAGAAACAAAAACTGGCGGTTATGCTTTTGAACAAACAAAAGTCGCTGAAGGAAAGGTTGGAGTGATACAAGGTAAAGAATTCAATTATCATTCTACTGCTTATCTTACTAATGCAAGAAAACAACTATCAGGTATTTGTTTTGATATTGAAACTTCTAGAGGAAAGGAAACTGTTGAATTCCCAAAAGAGATTTCTTTGACAGATAGATTATCTATATTAAAACATAATATTAGATATACTCAGAAAGTATGGCGTTCAGCCATGGAAGGGACATCAACTGATTATACTCTTGAGATTTTAAGCGGTCCATTACAAGGCCAAAAATTAGAACAAAAAGTATTTGTTTAAAAAATAAATATCTTTTATATTATTTTTAAAATTTTATTTTAATCTCTATTGGTAAAGTTTATATAGGCTTATTCTTGCGTAATTTTATGTTAAAGGATCATAACTGCGGTGAATTGAGGGTTAGTGAAGTTGGCCAAGAAGTTAAGCTAGCTGGCTGGGTTGAATCACTTAGATTACAGGGTAAAATTGGTTTTTTATTATTAAGAGATTCTACTGGAATTGTACAATGTTTTTTAAATCCTAATATAGCTGCTCAGTTAAAAGATGTTTCTCGCGAATCAATTGTTGCTGTTATTGGCAAAGTCAATAAAAGACCAGATAATCAAATTAAAAAAGAAATGGCAACTGGAAAGGTTGAACTTGAAGCTATGGAAGCTACAATTGTTAATTTGGCTGAAACACCATTGCCAATTAATATTGATTTAGATACAACAACTGGTTTAGATAAAAGATTGGATTATAGATTTTTAGATATGCACCGCGCTAAAGTTCAAGCTGTTTTTAAAATTCAAAATGAAGTTGCAAATGCATTTAGGGAACATTTTTACAAGAAAGGTTTTATTGAGATGCAACCGCCTTGCATTATTTCAGCTGCTTCCGAGGGCGGAACTGAATTATTTTCTGTAAAATATTTTGAGAAAGATGCTTATCTTGCTCAATCGCCCCAATTATATAAACAGATGTTAGCTTGTTCAATGGAAAAAATTGTTTTGATAACACCTGTTTGGAGAGCTGAAAAACATAATACCCCTCGCCATATCAATGAAATAAGACAGATGGATATTGAAGTTGCTTTTATGGATCAGATGGAAATTATGAAACAACAAGAGGAATGTGTTAAGGATATGATTCAACAGATTATTGTAAAATGTAAATCTGAATTAGAATTATTAGGGGTTACATTAAAAGTTCCAAAAGGAATTTATTTGACTTATGAAGAGGGGATGGAAAAAGTTAATGGAAAGATTGGAGAGGATTTTACACCAGAACAAGAAAAACAACTATGTGCTTTTTATCCCGGAGATTTAGTTTTTGTACATTCATGGCCTTCATCTATAAAACCATTTTATATCATGCCTAAAGACGGAGATGCTGACGCTACTGTTAGCGAGGGTTTTGATGCGCTTTACGGTGGAATTGAGATAAGTTCTGGCGGACAAAGAATTCATTTGCCTGAATTGTTGATTAAAAGATTAGAAATGAAAGGTCTTGATCCTGATGATTTTAAATCTTATGTTGATAGTTTTAGATTTGGAGCGCCGATGCACAGCGGGTGGTCCATAGGGTTAGAGCGAATTACTCAAATAATATGTGGCCTTGATAATGTAAAAGAAGCTACAATGTTTCCACGCGACAGGGATCGATTAATGCCTTAATTTTCATAATTCTATTATTTTATAACTGCCAACGCCCAGATTATATATTGTTGTTTTACCTAGTTTTTGTTGGCCTTCTGCTTCGTGGATGTGGCCGCAGAAGACGTATTTTGGCTGGTATTTTTTTACGTAATCCAGAATAGCTTGACTGCCTGCATGTTTGCCCTGCCAATGTTTTGGTGCAAATTTAGCTGAAACTTTATCAAGAATGCCTAAAGGTGGCTGATGACATAATAAGATGCCTACATGATCAAATCTTGTTAATATTTTTCTTGCTTTTTCTGTTTGTTTCTTTGCTCTTTTCATTGCTTTTTCGTAATCAGTTGGCTTGAAATCTTTTACCCATGAAACATCAATAAAATATTCCAAACAACCAATTTTTATGCCTTCAAAATTTCTTAATTTATTTTTTTCTATGTAAACATTACCCAATGC
This sequence comes from Candidatus Woesearchaeota archaeon, assembly GCA_964359835.1. GTDB lineage: Archaea > Nanobdellota > Nanobdellia > SCGC-AAA011-G17 > GW2011-AR18 > CAYHUT01. Next base: position 755 of record CAYHUT010000032.1, on the reverse strand, counting down.
ATTTATTTCATCTCTTGTGCAATTAATTTTTACATGATATTGTCTTTGTGCTTTTTTTACATCAGTAATATTTGCAATTCCTACATTGCCTAATAATGTATGAACTGGTGCGTATTTTGATAAATATTTTAAAACACCCATTGTTGAACCATGAATTTCATCATTAACATTTTTTACAAATTTGGCATCTTTTTTTAATTCTGGAAGTCCTTGTTTTTTTCTTTCAACATTTTCAAAATGTCTTGTTCTTGCAAAACTTGCTTTTCCCAAATCTCCTGTTAATAGAATTAAATCTATGCCTTTCATTGGGATTTGCTTGATTTTATCCAATTCCCCATGGGAGTCGCCAATTGCTAGGATTTTCATATTATTTCTATGGTGGAAATATTCTTAAAGCTTTTGAATAGTAACCTTTAAATTCTGTCGATTTCTGCAAAATATAATGCCAATAGACCACAAAAAAGTATTAAGTATAAAAGATGCTGAGAAACAAGGCAAAGGAGAGGTAGTAATAAGGGGGTGGGTTCATAGAGAAAGAGGTTCAGCACAACGTAAATTTATTGTTCTTAGAGATTCATCTGGTATAATTCAGTGTGTTATTGAGAAAGAGACTGTTAAAGAAAAGCAGTTTGAAATTGCTGACAAGATTCATGTTGAAGCTTCAATGTATATTAAAGGCGATGTTAAAGAGGATACAAGAAGTCCAACTGGTTTTGAATTATCTGTAAAAGAATTAGAGGTTGTTGGCTATTCAA
>CAYHUT010000031.1:0-9240 GCA_964359835.1 Candidatus Woesearchaeota archaeon | reverse complement strand
ACAATAAGTTTAGGTTTGGGTTCAATGAGGCTGGCTAGCAAGAATATGTTAATAAGAAAATTGCCTGCTGCTGAGAGTTTAGGAGCATGCACAATAATTTGTTCTGATAAAACCGGCACAATAACAAAGAATGAGATGACTGCCAGAAAATTATTTTTTGATTTTAAAGAGGTTGATGTTTCTGGTTCGGGTTACGAACCTCGGGGAACTTTTTCTGAAGAAGGTAAGATTGTTGAGGGGATTAGATATGAAGATTTTTTTAAGATTAGTTGCTTATGCAATAATTCTAAATTGAATTTTATTAACGGGAAATATTCAATTTTAGGGGATCCTACTGAAGGTTCTTTGATTGTTGCTGCAAAAAAAGCAGGTTTTAGTGTTGATTATTTCAAAAAGAATTCTGTTTTTGTGCATGAATTTCCATTTGATTCTGAAAGAAAAATAATGTCTGTTGTTTACAAGGATAAAAAAACTGGAAAAAAAGAATCTCTTGTCAAAGGGGCTCCTGATTTTTTATTGAAAAAATGTGATAAAATATTAATTCACGGTAGAGTTAAGAAATTAACTGAAGAAGATAAAAAAGAGATTTTAAAAGTAAATGGGAGATTTGCTTCAAGAGCTTTACGTGTTCTTGGTTTTGCATACAAAGAATTATCCCATACCAAAGGTTTAAGCATTGATGATTCTGAAAATGATTTAATATTTGTTGGACTGGTTGGAATGATTGATCCTCCACGGGAGGGTGTTAAAGAAGCTATTTTAGATTGTGAAGAAGCAGGAATAAAGATAATGGTGATAACTGGAGATCATGCTTTAACTGCCCAGGCTATTGGTGAGCAGATTGGTTTATTTAAAGAGGGAGATATTGTTTTAACTGGAGAGGATTTAGAAAAAATAACTTATTCAGAATTAGTTTCTTGTATTAATAATATAAGAATTGTTGCTAGAATTATGCCTATTCAAAAATTAAGAATTGTAAATGCCTTACAGCAAGCTGGACATATTGTTGCAATGACGGGGGATGGGATTAATGATGCTCCTGCATTGAAGAAAGCAGATATTGGAATTGCGATGGGGATTACTGGAACAGCTGTTTCAAAACAAGTCTCTAAGGCTATTTTAGTTGATGATAATTTTACCACCCTTGTTAATGCTATTCGCGAAGGCAGGAATATTTATGACAAAATTATCAGGTCTGTTAAATATGTTTTATCTTGCAATTTTGGTGAAATATTGGCTGTTTTAATTGCTATTTTTTTAGGATTACCATTAATTCTTTTACCATTGCAGATACTTTTAATGAACTTTTTAATTGAAACTTTTCCTTCCCTGGGTTTAAGTTTTGAGAATGAAGAAAAAGATATTATGAAACGAAAACCTAGAAATCCGCGAGAAAAAACAATTACAAAAGAAACTTTAATTACTATTATTTTATTTGGAGCAGTAATGGCTTTAGGAACAGTATTTTTATTTTCAATGTATAAGATAAATGATTTGTCAAAGGCTCAGACAGTTGCTTTTGCTTGCTTGATGATGTTTCAGATGTTTGCTGTTATAAGTTCAAGATCTTTAAAAAATAGATTAGAGAGCTTGAATATATTCACTAATTTATGGTTGACTGGAGCGATTTTAATCTCTATTTTTATCCAAATTGCTGTTATTTATCTAGTGCCTTTACAGAGGGTATTTGGAACTGTTGCTTTAGATTTAAAGGATTGGGGAGCTATTTTATTGGTTTGTTTAATAGGTTTTGTGGTTATGGAAGCAGTTGTATTTATGTTAAATAGGTTTGATAAAAAAGCAGTTTATAGAATCTAGAATTTTAAGCCAACAACCTTGCTAATTCCGTCTTTCATGCTTACACCGTAAACAAGGTCAGCATCATTAATTATTGTGTCATTATGGCTAATTACTATATATTGGGCCTTATCACAGTATTTCTTTATTAATTTGGCCAGCAATGCTGAATTTGTTCTATCTAATGCGGCATCAACTTCATCAAGAAGATAGAATGGAGATGGCGAGTATTCTTGTATTGCGAAGATAAATGCTAATGCTGCCATTGTTTTTTCTCCACCTGACAAGCTCTTTATATCTAAATATTTGTTACCTGCGATTTTAATCTCAATATCCATGCCCCCTTCAAATGGATTTTCTGGGTTTTCAAGTGAAACTTGAGCCTCCCCTTTTGTTGAAAGTGAAAGGAAAATTGATTTGAAACGGGATGAAACTGCGTTGTATGTTCTCATAAAGATTTCTTTTTTACTATGCTCAATTTCAGCCATCATCTTGAACACATCATCTTTTTCAAGTTTTAATTTTGCAGCTTTTTCAACAAGTATTCCATGTTCTTTTTCAATTGTTTCATAGACTTCAAATGCGCGCATGTTTATGCTGCCTAATAATTGCAAATCCTGCTTGGCTTTTACTATTTTTTCTCTTAATTGATCCATTGAAAGCCCTCTTTTTAGCTTGGTTTCTTTGAATGGTTCAAACTGTTTTTGAAGGCCTTCTAATTCGGCAATTGTTTTTGCGCGTTCTATTGAGATTTCATTAGTATGTAATTGATTATTTTTATTTCTTTCTTCTTCCCTTGCTATATCATTTTCTTTTCCTGATATTTTTTCAGTTATTTTATCACGCTTTAATGCCAGCTCTTTTATATTTGAATGGAATTTTTCTTCGTCTTTTTCTTTTATTTTTAATGTTGCTGTTCTTTGCTTTAACATTTCAGCTAAATCTGTAATTTCTTTTGTGAATGTTTCATAATCTTTTTCCTGTTCTTTTAAAATCTTTTGAAGTTTTTCTTTTTCTGGTTGGTAAACACTTTGAAGCTGCATCTCTGAATTTTTAACATCGGATTTGATATTCATTATTTTTTCTTTTAAATTAAAATTGTCTTTATCTAACTGTTCTAAGGTTGTTACTACATTTTGATTGCTTAAAGCGTCTTTTATTTTTAGTTTCTTCTCTTTAAATGACAAGATTGTTTTGTCAATGATGTTATGAGTTTTTTCAATTTCCATCAGAGAATTGTCACGAACTGAAAGATTTTCAGATAATTCTTCAAGTTCTTTTGTGTAAGCATTTATTTCATTTTCTGGAAGATTTAATGAGGATTCTATTCTAATAATTGAACCCTCTAACGCTGCTTTTTCTTCTCTTAATCTATGTATAATATTTTCATTATCTGTTCTTTTATTTTCAATGTGATCTATTGTTGTTTGTAGTTTTATGATTTCTTTTTCAAGTTGTTCTATGCCTGAATCAAGTTCTTTTTCCTTAAAACCAAATGCTCTTCTCTGATTTCTGAAACCGCCAATCATTGTTCCAGATGGTTCAAATAAGTCTCCTTGCAAGCTGACCATCCTCGCTTTTCCAATTCCAATTGTTCTTGCTGAAGTTATATCATCTATAATTAATGTATCTCCGAAAACCTGCGAGAAAATCTTTTTGTATTCTGGGTTAAATTCAACTAAATCAATTGCAAGACCATGGATTGCGCTGTTTTTTGATTTTGCGAGTTGTTTTACTGCTTCATCAGATGGTCTTTCTTTTATTTTATTTAAGGGCATGAATGTGGCTACGCCTAGTTTATTTTCTCTTAGATATTGAATGCATTTTTGTGCAGTTTCATCGTTGTCAACAACAACACTTAGTATTCTTGCACCTGCAGCAATTTCAAGTGCTAAAGAATATTTTTGATTTACTCTTCCGAGTTCTGAAACTGTGCCGTGAATTCCCGGCATTTTTGATTTTAATTTTAAAATTTCTTTTAGTGCTTGGTCATTTGTAATCCTTTCTCTGACTCCAGCATTTTTTGCTTGCAGCTTTGCAAATTCTTCGGCTTTTATTTGAGAGTCTTGTCTTAATTGATATAGTTGTGAAGCATAAACTGAATCCTGTGTTGTTGCCTTGCTGAGTTCTGTACTCATTTCCTTGAATTTTGATTTTTTTTCTTTTAGTTCAATTGTTTCAGGTGTATTTAATTTTCCTGCAACTGCATTTAATTTGTCTGTTATTGAATTAATCTTGAATGAGATTTGGTCTCGTTCTCTTAAAAGAGCTTGTTTTTGCTCTTGCAATGCATTTATTTCTTTTAGATTATTTTCTATTTGCTGTTCTATTTGTTCTAATTCTGCGGCTGCGTTTGTGTCTATTCCATGTTTTTCCCTGAATTGTGAGATTTCTTTTTCAAGTTCTTTAGCTATTTTCTCCGAATCTCTTAATGATGTTTCGTGCCTGATTTTTTCTTTTTGCAGCTCTAATATTTTATTTTCTGTTTCATGTAAATCGTGAGCTAGTTGTTGTTTTCTTGAATTTATTTTCTGAATTTCTGATTGACAGGTTTCAAGACGTGATGTTGCCTTTATTATTTCTGTTCTTAAATCTTCAATCTCTTTTCTTAGAAGAAGCTGTTCCTTTTCACCCTTTTCAGTAATTTCAATGTTAATTGTTTTTATATCTTCTTTCCATTGGTTTATTTCTTGTTTTATTTTACTAATTTCTTCATTTACTTTTACTATTTTTTCATTAGCATCTTTGTATTTATTTTCTATTGTTGCTACTTGTATTTCTTTTTCTTTTATCTGCAAGTGAACTAATGTTGCATTGTCTTCTTGGATTAGTTGTTGAATATCTTTGTATTTTATTGCCTGGTCTCTTTCTTTTTTTAATTCCCTTAGATTAGCTTCTCTTTCTGTCAGGATAATTTCTGCTTCATTTAATTTAGAATCAACTTTTTCAAGTTCTGATAAGCATTTTTGTTTTTTATCCTCGTATGATGAGATTCCTGCGATTTCTTCTATGATTGCCCGCTTTTCTGCAGGTTTTAGCTCAATGAAACCTATTATATCTCCTTGGAGGATGATGTTATGCCCATCTGGGTCTAACTTGGCAGCATTTAATAAATCAACCATCTCTTGCCTTGTTCTCACTTCATTGTTTATTTTATAAGTGCTAGTTCCGTTAGTTTTTGCTATTCTTGTTATTTTTACTGTGTCTGCTTGTATTGGGAATGTTGCTTGGGAGTTATCAAATTCAATTGTGACTTCTGCTTCTTTCGCAGGCTTGGCAAGTTTACCGCCATTGTATATTAAATTGGCTGTTTTTTCAGCTCTCATACCCTTTGCAGAGGATTTACCTAGAACGAAACATAAAGCATCTGCACAGTTGGATTTTCCCGAGCCATTTGGGCCTATGATACAATTATATTTTGGACCAAAAAGAAATTCAGTAGAATGTGCAAATGATTTAAAACCTTTAGCGGTTATCCTCTTTATAATAGTCATGTTTTTAAGCTTGGTTTTTGGTATTTAAATGTTGTTGTGCGCTTGTTTTTAATATTGTTGTTTTCTGATAATGGTTATTTTTTGTTTATTATTTTTCTGTTTTCGACATCCCAAAAGAACACACCTTTTCAAACCATGCACTTTAGTGCATGGTTGGTGTGTTCTTTTGTGATACTAAATTTTGATTTACTTTTGATTCAATTTAGGTTTATTTTGCTTTTATTTTTAATTGTTTTAGTTTAAAGTAATGGTTTATTTTTATTTAAAATTCTTTTTAGTTTATTATTAATTTTTTTAAATTGTTTTCTGTGGTGTAACAAGTTTTCTTTTAAATTTTTAATAAAATCTTTTATTTTTTTATATTAAAAATGTGGTGTAACAGCCTTACCAATCAAGGATAAGATTTATAAAGGGTGTTATCCCACAAACTATGTAAAAAAGGTGGGTATGTGGTTGAGGTAAAATACATAAAAAGAGCTGGCAAACTGCACGGTCCGTATTACTATAAAAGCGTAAGGGATCCCGACGGTAGTGTTAGAAAGATCTACCTTGGAAAAGTTAATCCAGAAAGTGTTACACCACAAAAAAATTATGTTCGTAAAGCTTTTGATTTCAATCCTTTTAGTATTTTAATTATTGTTACAATATTTTTATTTTTAATTGGGCTATTTTTCTTTTTTAAAGAATTTCCTGTTACAGGGCACTATGTTGTTTCTGTAAATCAAATGGTTTCTTCAAATGCTTATTTAGAAGTTGATGGGATTTCACAAGCAATACCCTTGGAATTGACAAAGATTGGTGAGGATTGGTATTATAATATTACTTCTCTTGATTTGAATTTAAGTGTTGGAACGCATATTGTAAAATTATTTGATAATGATATTTTAATCTTCAATCAAACTATAATTGTTAGTGCTGAAGAACCAGCGGTAAATGAAACTGTTATTTTAAATGAAACAATTTCTGAATTTGATTGGAATAAAAGTTTACCAGAAGATGTTGTTTTAAATGAAAGTCAAGTTTCATCAACATTAAAAAGAGTTGAGGTTTTTTCAAATAGAAATTATACAGATGTTGTTGTTTCTAGCAAGATAAAAGCAGCTAAGCAGGAGAATGTGAGGGTATATTGGATTGTAAATGATTCAAGAATTTTAATTAATAATGTAAAATATATTGATTCTAATAATGATAGTCTAATTGAAGAGGTTAAATGGGTTGTTCCTCATTTTAGTATACAGATTTTTCTGATAGAAACTCCAACTGGTTTTGGAACACAGGATTATGGAGTTCAGGCAACATCATTGACAACCTGCCAACAGATAGCTGCTTCAGGAGATTATGTGCTCGGAAATAATGTTGGTTCTGCTGGAACATGCATGAATATTACTGCTAATAACGTTGCCTTAAATTGTCAGAATTATAATATCAATTATTCTCAAAGCATAAATGGCACAGGTATAAATATAACAGGGGTTAATCATACTGTTATAAGAAATTGTTTTATTAATCAAACAAGTACAAATGGAAGTTCTTATGGCATTTACACCTATTTTGCCAATAATATAACTATTGATAATGTTAATGTTATTTCAAGAGGAACTGATGCCCATACAATCTATTTAAAAAATACCAATAATAGCGCTGTAAATAACTCAGTTTTATATGGAAGCAATGCAGGCACTGATATTTTTGTGTTATACCTTGATAATTCGCATTTTAATATAATCAATAATAATACCATCAATACTTCCAGTAGCACTGTTGGAAATGGGGGGACGGGAATTGCTGCGATTGGCGAACATAATAACTTTACATTAAATAGAATTTATGCATACAATTTTGGTCTACCTATTGCTGTTGCTGGCATAGGAGATATTTATTCTAATAATACCCTTATTGGAGATAGCAGTGTTGTAAACGGCATATTAACCACAATATTTAATCCTTCTATAATTTCAAAAGATAATCAATTAATTGATAATTATATAACTATCCCTGCAGGAAATGGTATTATTGACTATGATTTAGGTTCAGGTTATTCATCAAATAATACAATTATTGGGGGTGTTATTAATAATTCGGGTACAGGATTGTCTCTTATATCTTCGGGATGGAATATTTCAAATTTAACGGTTTATAATACTACTATTGCTTTGGTTATTACAAACGCAATCAATATAAAGGCAATTGGAGGAAGTTTTTTTGGAAAAACTATATCCATTACTGCAACTGCCCAATCGGTTTTTAATATTTCCAATTCAGTTATAGGCTATAATTCATATTTTAAAAATTCAAATGTGAGCTTAATAAATGTTACTTTTGTTAATGTTTCAAATACAGGAAATATTGTTTTAAACTCAACATTGCATTATGATAATGTTACAGTTCTTAATAATGTCCAGAGAAATTTAAGCTCTAATATCACAATTGGCCCTAATTTTATTTCAGTTGATTCTAATAATCTGCCTGAATTTAATGTAACAGCTAATCTGACTTTTTATCTTGCTTCCGGATTTAATTCTGTTAGTATGCTGAGGAATGATACACCCTGCAGTGCAACTATATGCAAGAACCTTGTTTATAATCAGACTTCCGGTGTTGCAACTTTTGATGTTATGTATTTTACAAATTACAGCACACTTGGAGATAGCTGCTTGAATTTAAGTGATTCTGATACTTGGATTGGAAGAATTAGCAATAGTTCTATACATAATTTTAATATAAGCGCAAATATAAGTTTATGCAAACAAGATTATCTTTTAAATGGAAGTTCTGGAAATGAAGCGGTATTTAATTTAAATAATTCAGGAGTGACTCTTGATTGTGCTAGCGCTTCTATTTACGGTAATTTTTTAGCAGGTATGCGTCCTGTTTATATGATGGTTAATTCAACTACTGTCAAAAATTGCAATTTCTGGAATTACAGTTCAGGCTTGTTGGCTATGAATAATATAACCGGAGACAGATTGGGAAATGTTATTATAAGAGATAATAATTTTACTAATTTTATAGGGAATCAAGTAAGAGTAATTTCAACACAATTGAATGCAACCAATATTTATATTATTAATAATAAAATAATTAATACTACTATAACCGCTCAATCTGGCGGTGGAATTTATTTATGGGCTTCTGCGAGGGCAGATGCTAGTTCATATCGTTTAATTACTAATGTTTTAATAGAAGATAACACTATTGGCAATATGTATCAAACTACTGCTGGTGAATCTGCTTTGGGCATATCAATTCTACCTCCTGAGGAAGAATGGACTACTTCTACATATTCTTATAATTTTACTATCAGAAGAAATATTATTTATAATATATCCGGAGCAACTTCTGGAAACCATATTGGCATTTATTATGTTGGCAGAAATGTTACTATTGATTGGAATAATATTACTTCAATTAGCGGTTCTTCTATTTATCCAATATCCTCTTTTGGAAATACTACATTCTCTAATAATATGCTAAATAATGCCTCTTATGGCTTAAATATAGGCAGTTATGGATTAACACTTTCTTCTATAACTGCTTTTGATAATACTATTAGCAACATGTCAAGCTGCGGGATTTATATTAAGGCTATGAATAGCACCTTTTCAAGAAATATTGTAAATAATAGCGCAGTAGGCATTTGTTTAGTTTCAGCAGGAAATAATTCATTTTATTACAATAATCTATCCAGGGTTACTGTCGGGGTTTGGGAAAATTCATCTGTTTCAAATAACACTTTTTATGAAACAAATGTTTCAAGTATAAAATATAGCTATGTTTACGGCACTATTGATGGTTCTGGAAATATTTTAGGGGATACAATTGCATGGTATAATAATTCTATTCTTAATTTATCTGGTTCAACTTATGGAAAAATCAGCATTGGGGAGGGGATAGTTGCTGTAAATTCATCAGGATTGCCCCAACAATTTAATTCATCTGCAAATGTTTC
>CAYHUT010000030.1:0-9583 GCA_964359835.1 Candidatus Woesearchaeota archaeon | reverse complement strand
TATAATTATGAATTGGATTCAAAACAACCCAGCTTTCTTTTGTATCCTTTCTTATGCTTTTTATGAATTTTTTATCTCCCCTCTTAACAGCATAATAAACATCAGCTCTGCTCAGCAATGCCATTTTATCTGCATTGCATCCTTTAGTTAATTCATTAAAAGAACCTCTCAATATCTTTTCATCAATTTCAATAGTTCTGTTTTCCAAAGGATTATTTGTAACTCTAACTATTCTTTCTAAAGCAAATTCTTGTGTAATTTCCATTTTTAATCTCCTTTAATTATTATTTGTTACTTTTAAGTAGTATCCATTATTTATAAATCTTTCGTTTTAAGAAAAAACACTATAAAATCGCTACGTCAGCACACAGTCTATAAACGCCCGGAGACTGCTGGCCAGCCTTGACAACTTTTAAAATCTTAAACTTCTTGAAATGCTTAGAAAATAAATCATTAAGTCGAGAATAATCAACTAATACATCCTCTTTGTCAAAGAAGTAAAAATTAATAATCCCTTTCTTGGAAATTAATTTAGTTGCAACATCTAGAAAATCAGAGGAATTCTTAGGTAAAGGCATGACAATCCGATTAAAATTACCATTAAACTTTTTAAAATAATAACGAACATCAGCACAAATTAATTCAACATTATTGAATTTATTCAACTTCAAACTTTCAGCAGCATAATTACAAGCATCAGGATTTATCTCAACACCTAAGATCTTCAAAGCTTTAGAATGTTTTGCAAAAACAAATGGAAAAATTCCAACACCAGAAAACATAACTAAAATATTTTCTCCTTTTTTTATCTGTGAAGCAACCCGTAGTCTCTCGCCAACAGAACGAACGCTATAATAGGTTTTGCGAATATCTAATTTCAAAACAACACCAGATTCTTTGTGTAAAGTTTCAAATTTATCAACACCTGCTAAAAATTCATAATTCTGCAATCTAAATTCACCTTTATGCTCTCCAGATTTCTTAACAACAGTTTTTACCTTATGTTCAATCTTCAATAAAATATTAGCAAGTTCTTTCTCTTTACAAATAAGTTCATCATCAATTTCAATAATAGCAATATCTCCAACAACATCATACGCGCTATTAAAATGTTCAAGCTCAGTAGAGCTCAAAACTTTTTTGGCAGCATCTAAAAAATTACTGGCAATTTTTCTCTCTTTCAATTCTTTATCAACAATAAAATAACCCGAAACCTTCTTAGAAATAGGGATATAAAAAAACTCACTCTCTCTCATCATCAAATATCTTGAATCAATAAAACCTTTTGAAACTAACTCTTTCTTGGCTTTTTCAGCTTCATTTAACTTAATTTTGACACATAGCATACGAGTAAGAATACAGAAAGGTTTATATAACTATTTCGCTGAAACTTTTACAATGCAAATCGCAAAAAAAGGGTTGTTTTGGCTAGTGTTAAGTATAATCATTATTCCTTCTGTTTTTGCATTAGAATGGCCGACTGCAAGTGACTTCCTTGCAGTATATCAAAATTATTACGGTTGGATAGATTTTTTCTTGGCTTTTATGATATTTTCATCAATCGCTCGTTTATTTGTTGAAAAAAAATTCGGAGCAGAAAGTGCAGCAACAAAACCCCTTTACGTATCACTCGGTTTAATACTTTCAATTGCATTAGTAACTTGGGAAGTTCAATCAGGATTTTATTTATTTCAATTAGGCTTTGTTTCACTAATTTTACTCCTAATTCTTTTAGGTGTAATGGCCTATAATATATTTGGTGATAAATTAAAAGGAAAGGATAGTAAATTAGATTGGGCTCAATTATTCTTCGGTCTTGCCATAATATTATTTGCAATTCTTTTATTCTACCCAGAACTGCTTGCATATATTCCAATTGCAGATCCAGATAAATTAGTAGGAATTGCTGTAGCAGTATGCGGTTTAGTAGCATTATGGTTGATTATAAAAAAATTAATGGGGAAAGGTGATGAAGATAAATCTAAACCAGATAAAACAGGCAGTCCCGATGGCGGAACAGGCGGACCGGGGGAAACAGGTAAACCAAAAACAAAAGAACCAGATGAAATAATTGGAAAAGATAATGAAAAAATAAAGGCATATATTATACTAAGCGATGATTCTGGAGTTAAAAGAAATAATTTCGCACATGGAGAAAAAATAAATGCTCAACTTATCCTTGATTCTGGAAGGACACAAATAAAAGATGTTAAATTAGTTTGGACAATTACGGATTTAGATGCAAAACAGAAATTAGGTGTCATCGCAGGCGGATATTTTAATGGAGATTTAGATACTCAAAGTGTAAATACTGCCTTGCTATCTAAAAAAGAAAAAAGATTCTTTTCAAGAGGAACTAATAAAGAAGTTAAATTCTTCGTACATATTTCAAATCCATCAAATGGTGCAGCAAGATATGTTGTAGAACAAAAAGCAACAATTGAAGCCTCATCAGCAACTCCAGAAGTAAAAAAAGCAAATATAATTGTCCAAAATAACAAAAGAGTTGTAGGCACAAAATTCACTCAAGGAGATATTCTAGCAATATCAGTTGTTCTAGAAAAAAGCACAATTCCATTAAAAGATTTAAAATTAGAATGGATTCTTACTGATGCCAATACAAAAGCCCCATGCGTATTTAATGGAAAAGGGAGTGGTTTTTTTGGCGGAGATAGAGAAATAATTGAATTTAACACTTCTATAGCAAATATAGGTATAATCTCTGATAAATCTAAAAAAACAGTAGATATAACCCTGAATATATTTGATTCAACTACAAATAAAATTTTAATTACAAAAAAAGAAGATATTGCAATCCTCCCATCGGGAACAACTCCTCATCCAGAAGAACCGGAACCAACGACTGGAAATCCAATAATAGGGTTAGAAGATAAAGATGGAAAAAATACAAGAAATATAGATTCACCTTCACAATTAGTGCCTTCAACAACATTTAAAGTAACAGCTAAGTTAAATGCAGATGCAATTGCAATCCTTAATCTAAGAATGCAATGGAGCATAGGTGAAATGGATAGGGCAACTAAAAAAGGAGTTGGTAAACTTAAAGAACTAGCAGTGGTAAATTATGATTCAAGAGCTCCTAATAATGTAATAAATTATTCTGCGATTATTAATATGTTAAAACATTTAGGCTATTCAAATGGATTATTTTCATTATATTGTGTTTTAAGAGACAATACTGGAAAAATAATAAAAAATCCCAAGACAAATATAGATTTGGCAGATTTCATATATTTAGATTTGATAGGAACAAAAACCCCTAGTCCAGAACAAACAGAACCCGAACCCGTGGGAAAAACAAGAGAACCTGAAATCCAAATCCTAGAATCAACAACAGGAAGACCTTCTAGAACATCACCAGTACCATTACAAGCAAAATCAAAATTAATAGTAAATCCAAACCAAATAATGTTGAATTATATGAAATCAGCAAATACTCAATTTTTATGGTATGCGGTACTTTCAGATTCAGCAGGAAATGAAACAGGAGCTGAAATCTCTATAGCAGAAACTATTAATCTTGAAATTGATTATAAAGTGTTAACGAGGCCAAGTAGAATTATAAAAGGAAATATTTACAAAATATATTGCTTTGCAAAAGATTCAGCTGGAAAGCTTTTGACAAAAGGAAATAACAATAATAGTTTTAGTAAAAATCATGTATCTGATTTTATTTTAGTAAGAATCGACTATCCAAAACCATTTGGGCCAAATAAACCAAACCAACTAGGTTCAGAACCAGAACCTCAAGCAAAAGAACCAGATGAAATAATTCCTGCTAATAAAGGTGAAACAGTTGCACATCAGCCACCGGGAATAATAACAATAACTGCAGAAAAACAAGAACCTGTTGCAATCCAAAGAGGTGAAAAAGTTGGAATTGAAAACCCAAGAGCATATGAACTAGGATATGTTATACCTAAAAAATTCGAACCTCCAAGAGGAACAAGAATTGATATTCTATTAGTAGATTCTCAAACAAGGCAAACTAAAGTTTTAGCTTCTGGGAAATATCCACTAATTATTCCTATAAGAAGAAACTCAATGCCTTTAGGCGATTATAGAATTGAAATAATATTCACATACAATAATGATTCAATATTAGCAGACTGGTTTAATTTAAAAATAGTTCCACAACTTCCTTCAGCTTATCAAGTTAAAGGTCTTTTAATGGAACCTTCTAGAACACTCACAGCAGAAGAAAAACCGCAAGTTGAAACAAAAGTAAATATACAAAGAATGCCACAAGAAGCAATTCTTGAACAAATATTAATACCTTTATTGCGTGATTATGTTTTTTCATCAGAAGAATATAATAAAACAAGAAGTGGAAAACAATGGTACTGGCCAAATGTTAGGGAATTTCTTGAAAAAAAATTAAAAACAAAAAAACCATTAGCAGTTTGGTTCAATGAAAAATATAATATAAAAATAAATGATAAATACCTAGAAAACTTTACAATTATTCTTGCAGATCAAAATAAATTAAAACCTATGCTTAAAAGAGAAGAACAATTAAAATACTTAGCATATGTGCTTGATCCATTCATACAATACATGGGAGCAAATAAGAATAATTATAAAAATACTCAATCAATAATTAATGTGATCTGGGCATACTGCAGACAATATTATAAAGTTGCACTTAGAAAAGGAGAATTCATAACTTACTTTGCATATATATTAAAAAATTATGGTGTTAATATAACTAACGAAGATATAGATGAATATTATAACACATTACGAAGAATGAATCAAATCTAAAAAAAACTAGCCAAATCTCCCTGTTCTTTTTTCTTATCTTCTTTCTGTAATTTATCAAGGATAGATTGAACTCTCTCAGCACTGAATTCATGTCTTTCAACTAAAATCTCATGAACCTTAGCCACATCAACAGGTCCCCATTTTAATTTGTAATCAGAAATTGTATCAATATTTTTAAAAACATTATAAACATCTTTCCAATTAAACCAAGGATTCAAACTTTCAAACATTTCTGAATATCTTCCTTTATATTCTTGGACTAATTTCAAAGCCTTTTTTGGACCAATGCCTTTTATTCCTCCACGATTAAAATCAGTTCCAATTAAAATCCCCATCATGATTAATTGTTCATGGTCAATTGCTAGACTATCAAGAACTTTTTTCAATTCAATAAATTCTAAAAAAGTAATAACATGGCTTCCAGAAGGCAATCTTCTTTTTTGGGATAAAGTTAAATTTCTTACTAATCTTGGAGAGCCAAAAAGCAAAGCATCAGAATCCTGCGAAGCAACTGCATAAATATCTCCCTGTTTGCACATAAATGCCCCCTGTGCCTCAGCTTCAGAAGGCGCTTCAATACAAGGCAATCCAAGTGCTCGAACCAATTCTTTACTCTCTTCAATCATATCTGCATTTAATTTTACAAATTGTTTAGCATATTTCCCCATTGCTTCAATATCCTCTTCCTCTTCAGCTTCTTTATACTTCTCCATTGCAACAAGCTTTCTTTCATTTCTAGCCTGCTGTTCCTGTAATTTCAATGCAGGAGCATGCCCATCAAAAATGTACGCAATTTTGATACCTTTCCCCATTAAATTAACACTTCTAGTAAATAAACCTTGTAAATGCGAAGTAATTCTGCCATGAGAATCTTGCAAAGGCGTTCCATCTATTCCCCTTATAGAACTTAAAAATTGATAAAGAGCATTAAACGCATCTATGCCAATCTTCTTATTAGCTAAATCATCAAACTTAATTTCTTCTTTTGGTAATAACTCGTGTATTGCAACGCCCACAGAATAAAACATAATCACCAGAATATAAATTTATCTAACACAAGGTTTAAATAATCCTGTTCAAAAATAAATACATGAATCAAGAAGATTTAAAATCCTGGAAAATTGCCGGTAAAATAGCCGGAGAGGCAATTCAATTCTCAGAAACAATAGTAAAAGAAAATGCAACATTATTAGATATAAACAATAAAATTGAAGAATTCATAATAAAAAAAGGTGCGAAGCCTGCATTCCCAATTAATCTTTCATTAAATAATCTTGCAGCACATTACACTGCAATTCCAGCCGATTTAACAGTTCTAAAAGCAGGAGATTTGCTAAAAGTTGACATTGGTGTTGTTTACGAAGGTTGTGTAGGAGATACAGCAAAGTCATTTGAAATAAAAAAAAACGCCAATAAAGATTTAATAAAATCTGCAGAATAAGCTCGGGACAAGGAAATAAAAGTTTTAAGACCGGGAATTAAACTTTTTGAAATAGGCTCAATTATTGAAGAAACAATAAAAAACTATGGTTTTAAACCAATAAAAAATCTTTCCGGCCATGGTTTAGAAAAATATACAATTCATTCACCTCCAACAATCCCAAACTACGATTCAGGAGAAAAAACCGAACTAAAAGAGAACCAAGTGGTTGCAATTGAACCATTTTCATCAACAGGCATGGGTTTCATAAAGGAAGGCAAGCCTTCAACAATTTATAAATTAAACCAAATAAAACCAACAAGAAGCGTAGAAGCGAGAAAATTATTAATATTTATTCAAGAAGAATTCAAAACACTTCCCTTCTCAAAATTACAATTAACAAAACTATTCAAATCACCTTCATTAAATCTAGTATTAAACACATTAGAAAAAGAAAATATTCTTTATCAATACAACCAACTTCCAGAACAAACACCAAATTCAATAATCGCACAAGCCGAACACACAATTATCATCCAAGATAAACCAATAGTAACAACCAAAATAGATTAAATTAAATATTATTTTCTAAAATAAGCAAATATTGCAACAAGTAAAACAGTTGAACAAGTAACAGCAACTAAACCAGCAGTTATCATTCTATCAAAAATAAATCCGCCCAAAAGAGTAACTACAAATAAAAATGCAAAGAAATAAACCCAAAATCTCATTTCATTCTCCAGTTAACAAGCACGGTTACCCCATATAAGACATTGTCTCTTTTTTGTCATTTATCTCGGCTGCCCTTGCAGTAGCTAATTCATTTCCAATCTCTTCATATTTTTTAATTTCTTCAATAGTTACAGAAGGTTTTACTTTTTTAAGAGCATCATTAAAATTTTTCATCGAAATTGAATCAGCCTTAATATCTTTTCTTAAAGCAAATATTGCTGCTTCCCTGCATACTGCTTGAATATCTGCACCAACATAATTATCTGATTTTTCAGCCAATAATTTTAAATTGACATCTTTAGCTAAAGGCATTCCCTTAGTATGTATTTCAAATATCTTTAACCTAGATTTCTGGTCAGGTACATTTACTAAAACAAGTCTATCAAATCTACCAGGCCTCAATAATGCAGAATCTATTATATCCGGTCTATTTGTGGCACCAATAATAACTACATCATTTAATTCTTGTAAACCATCGAGTTCAATTAAAAGTTGATTGATAGCATTCATTCCTTCATGAGTATTCTCATTTCTTCTAGGAGCTACATTATCAATTTCATCAATAAATAAAACACAAGGAGAAACTTGTCTTGCTTTTTCAAATATTTTTTTGATTATTTGCGGAGTTTCATTTACCCATTTACTTAACAATTCTGCTCCAGTCACAGAAATAAAGTTAGCTTTAGTTTCATTAGTAACTGCTTTTGCAATCAAAGTTTTTCCAGTTCCAGGAGGGCCATATAATAATATTCCCCTTGGAGGTCTTACTCCCATTCTTTTAAAAACATCTGGAGTTTTCAAAGGCATCTCAACAGCTTCTTTTAATTCCTGCTTAACATCTTCTAAACCGCCAATATCATTCCACGTTGTAGAAGGTGATTCAACAAAAACCTCGCGCATAGCAGAAGGTCTTACAATCTTCAATCCTTCTTTGAAATCATCCATAGTAATTATTAATTTTTCAAGTAATTCTTTAGGTATGGGTTCATCTTTTTTATACTGCATCTCAGGCAATAATCTTCTAAGTAAAACCATTGCAGCCTCTTTGCATAAAACTTCTAAATCCGCACCAACAAAACCATGCGTGACTTTGGACAATTCTTCTAAGTTCACATCCTTCAAGGGCATATTTCTAGTATGGATTTTTAAAATCTCTAATCTTGATTCTGGTTTAGGAACTCCAATTTCAATCTCTCTATCAAATCTTCCCGGTCTTCTTAATGCAGGATCAAGTGAATTTGGTCGATTGGTTGCAGCAATAACAATAACTTTACCACGGGATTTAGAGCCATCCATTACTGCTAACAATTGCGCAACAACTCTTCTTTCAACTTCAGTGCTGTCTTCCCTTTTAGGAGTGATTGCATCAATCTCATCAATAAAAATAATTGAAGGAGCATTTTTTTCCGCTTCATCAAATATTTCTCTAATTCTTTTTTCTGCCTCGCCAACAAATTTGTTCATTATAGAAGGTCCATCTAAAGGAATAAAATGAGCATTAGTTTCATTTGCAACTGCTCGTGCAAGCAAAGTCTTGCCAGTTCCAGGTGGTCCATGTAATAAAACACCTTTAGGCGAATCAATTCCGAGTCTTTCAAAAAGTTCAGGATGTTTTAATGGTAACTCCACCATCTCTCTAACTTTTTTTACCTCATCAATTAAACCGCCAACATCTTCATATGTAATATCCACAATCTTTTCATCAAGAACCTCAACAGCTTTTGAATTCAATGAAATCTCAGTATTCTCAGTTATAATAACTGCTTGTTTAGGCTCAGCATTTACAACAATAAATTTTAATCCGGATAATCCTAAACCAAATGAACTAAAATCCTGCAAATCAAACATATCAAAAATATCACCATGCACACTTCCTTCCATCGCAGTTCTTCTTCTGCGTGCACCACCAAGAGAAATCTGATCACCTTTGACAACAGCTCTTCCAATTAATCCTCTTTTAAAATAATCAGGAGGCGCTTGAATTGTTAAACCTTGTTGTGCTGGGGCAATTGTAATATTTTTTGCTTCCTTGACTTCAATTCTTGAAACAATTACATTCTCACCAATACTTGTTTTCGCATTTCTTCTAAGAATTCCATCCATTCTAATTATATTCTGGCCAACATCACTTGGATAAGCCCTATCAACAATACCTACTGTTTTTCTGCCACCTTCAATACCAACAATATCCCCTGCTCTTACTCCTAAATCCCTCATTGTTTGAGAGTCCATTCTAACTATGCCCTTATACGCCTCTTCCTGTAAGGCTTCCATTACCTTTAATTTAATTATTTCATCAACCATTTTTCTAAATGTCAAAAATTTATTTTTGACCATCCAAAAAATGCTATGCATTTTTCGAAATATTACCCAAACACTAATAAACCCTATTCCCCCCTTACCATAAAAGAATATAAGCTTTTCGAAAAAAAATGGCAAGAATTTCACTATCAACTGGTTCCGAAGACTTGAACAATTTTATTCACGGTTACCCAATAAAAGGAATTACTATTATCTATGGTGAAGCTGCAACAGGCAAAACAACCGCTGCTTTGTTAGCAACAATTGCACAAATAAAAAATAACAACAAAGTAGTCTATATTGACACTGAAAATACAATGTCAGTTGAAAGATTAAAACAACTTT